>CAUQFM010000081.1:0-10731 GCA_963517295.1 uncultured Vagococcus sp. | reverse complement strand
GTTGAAGAGCTAGCAATTGATTTACCAAAATTCATGGATGCAACTTCTAAGGAAAAGGCGAATATCCTCTTACAAGTGATTGGAGTAGGAAGTCAATTAGTTGAATTAGAACAAGCTGAAACGGAAGTATACAATCGTCGCAAGTATTTAGGACAGACTGCAGATCAGAAGAAAAAATTCGCTGAGGAACAAACCTATTATCCAGAAGCACCAAAAGAACCAGTATCAGCTAGTGAGTTGATTCAGCAGCAACAAGAGATTTTAGCTCGTAATGGTGAGAATCAACGAAAACGTGAGCAAGTAACACATATCCAATATCAAGTACAACAAGGAGAGGCAAATATTGCTCGTGTTACACAGCAAATTCAAGAGCTACAAGGTCAATTACAAACGTTGCAAGGTTTACATGAAGCAACTCTTAAAGACCTAGAAACAGCTCAAAAATCAGCCCTAGACTTACGTGATGAATCAACGGATGCGTTAGAAACAAATATTCAACAAGTTGACGATATTAATCGTAAAGTTCGCGCCAATCTTGATAAAGATAAAGCTGAAGCAGATGCTGCAGACCTAAGAGCACAATATGACAAGTTAACTGCAGAGTTAACGGATGTGAGAACAAGCAAGTCTGATTTGCTTAAAAATGCTAATTTACCACTTCCTGATTTATCTGTTGAAGAGGGTGAGCTAATTTACAAAGGTCAGAAATGGGACAACATGAGCGGGTCAGATCAGTTAAAAGTTTCGACGGCGATTGTTCGACAATTGAAGCCAAATTGTGGATTTATCTTACTCGATAAATTGGAACAAATGGATCTCGGTTCTCTTGAAGAGTTTGGTAAATGGTTAGAGCAAGAAGGCTTACAAGCTATTGCGACACGTGTCAGCACTGGGGAAGAATGCTCCATCATTATTGAAGATGGCTATGTAGTTGGTCAGGATTTGACAGAAACTAATCAAAATAAAAAAGAAGTGGTTCAAGTAGCAGCACCTCCAGGAACTGTTACTAATCAATCACAAATTTGGAAGGAAGGTAAATTTTAATGAATATTAACCGTGGTGTAGTACAAAGAGCGAAAAAAATTGTTGTCTATGGTCCAGAAGGCATTGGAAAAAGTACGTTTGCGGCTCAATTTCCTAACGTTCTTTTCAGTGATACGGAAGACAGTACCTTAGATATGGATGTGGCCAGACTCGACAAACCAACATCTTGGACCATGCTTTTGCAACAAGTTGAGTTTGTAAAAGTAAATAAACCTTGCCAAAGTTTTGCAGTAGATACAGCAGATTGGGCAGAAAAATTGTGCAAAGAACATGTCATCAGCAAAAGTGAAAATGCTAATTCAATTGAAGATTTTGGCTATGGAAAAGGGTATACCATGCTTGCAGAAGAATGGGGCAAACTTCTTAATAAATTAAGTGAATTAACCGATGTTGGAATTAATGTGGTGTTAACTGCACACGCTCAGATTAAGAAATTTGAACAGCCAGATGAGCTTGGAGCGTATGATCGTTGGGAATTAAAGCTAGAAAAGAAAACAGCTCCCTTAACGAAAGAATGGGCGGATATGGTACTGTTTGCCAACTATAAAACAATGGTAGTTAATGTTGACAATCAAGGTGCTGCCAAAGGGAAAAACAAAGCTCAAGGCGGACAAAGAGTTATGTTTACTACCCATCATCCAGCATGGGATGCTAAAAATCGCTATGGATTACCAGAAGAAATCCCGATGGATTTTAATCAAATTAGTCATGTTTTCAATGCACTACCACCAGTTCAAAATGTGCCAACACAACAAACAGCTCAGCAGGCACCAGTTGCAAATGAGGTAGTTCAAGAGAGTTTACCCGTTGAAATTACGAATGCTGAACCTAATTTTAAAGCAGAACCTTTATCTAGTAAGGTACCAAAAGCGTTACAAGATTTAATGATTCCGAACAATGTAACAGAGCTAGAAATTCAGCAAGTCGTTAGCTCGAAAGGGTACTACCCAATTGATACACCTATTGAAAATTATGACCCTGGTTTTGTTTCAGGGGTACTCGTTGCAGCATGGGCACAAGTTTATCCAGGTATTGAGGAATTAAGAAAGAACCAACCATTTTAAAGGAGGAAACAATAAATGAATAACGAATTAGGTAGAGAATTAGGCTGGGATGACACGATAGAAAAGGAAAATGAGTTTGTCTTATTGCCACCAGGTGATTACGAATTTACAGTAACAAACTTTGAACGTGGTCGTCATAATGGAAGTGCCAACTTGCCTGCATGTAATAAAGCTGTAGTGGATATTAAAATTGTATCGGATAAAGGCAATACAACAATTAAGCACAATTTATTTTTACACACTTCAACAGAGGGGATGCTTTCTAATTTCTTCACTGGGATTGGTCAAAAGAAAAAAGGCGAACCGCTTAAAATGAACTGGAACCAAGTTGTTGGAAGTAAAGGGAAATGTAAAGTTACAGTTAATAAATGGACCAGTAATAAAACTGGTGAAGAATTACAAGGGAACCAAATTAAAACGTTCTATGCTCCAGAAAATCAGCCAGTTGGCCAAACTCAACAACCTGTTCAGCAACAACAACAAACAAATTATCAAGCCCAAGCTCCACAACAGCAACAACAGTATCAACAACCAGCTCAGCAGCAACAAACAACACCATTTCCAACGCAGCCGCAGCAACAACAAAATACAGGTGGCTACCAACCAGGCGCATTTTAGGAGGATGAAAAACTATGGCAAATAGAATGATTGAGTTAGATGTTAGTAATTTAGCAGATGGTGGGATTCAAGAGAAAGTGGATATGGAAATGAAGAAAGTCTTTGAAAATATTCATGATTTGAACACTGAGCCAAAAGCAAAACGTAAAGTAACGATCACACTAGAATTGACTCCCGATGAAAATCGGGAAGTCATCACAATTAGTAGTTCCGTTAAGTCTAATTTAGCACCATTAACAGATGTGACGACAACTATTTTAACAGGTGTAAATATTAATGGCCGTGTTGAAGCACGTGAATTGAAGTCTCGTACTAAAGGCCAAACGTATTTTGATGTAGATGACGGGAAATTTAAAGATGATGTTGGTACGCCAATAGAAGAAGTAGAAGCAAATCCGCAAGTAGTAGATTTACAAAAAATGAAACAGGAAAGAGGATAAAAAATGATAAAAGCAGCTATTCAATATTTAACGGAGTTAGGCATTGCACCAAGAGAAAGATTTGTTAAAGAAGATGATCGTTTGTTCTCAGTAAACAGCGACGGAGTAAGCAAAGAAATCTTACCACGAATTACACGGGCTGATGATGTTTTACGAATCAATACATTATCCGGACTAGTTGGTTACGTAAAAGCAAACATTGAACGTCAAGGGGCTCAACTTTATTTACAAGTATATGATGAAAAAACGGTGTTATTAAAAGGCGTTTTAGATTCCGATGGCGGAAGAGAAACTTTAGTTCAAGCTTCAGCTATTGTTCCTCGAGTTGAATTTGATTCTTATATGGATACAGAAAATTTAATTATTGCTCTGCAATCGAAATTTGTTTTGAATACTGATAGCGAGATCCTATTACAAGCTATTGGAAATGTTAAAGAAGAAAATGTAAAAAATACTGGTGATGATGGCATATCACAATCAATTACTATAAAAACTGGAATTACCGCCGTTGCTGAGGCTAAAGTTCCTAATCCTGTTACATTAGCTCCTTATCGTACGTTCTTAGAAGTTGCACAACCAGAAAGTGCTTTTGTATTTCGGATGAAAGATGGTCCTCGTGGTGCGATTTTTGAAGCAGATGGAGGAGCATGGAGAAACCAAGCTATTACAAATATTCGAGAGTATCTATTTACCGAACTAGAAGAGGAAGTTGGATACGGAAGAATTACTATTATTGCTTAGAAGGAGAATACAATGCAACTAAGACCATACCAAAATGAAGCTCGTGAGACGATTCAAAGCGAATGGTCAAAGGGGATTAAAAAAACTTTGCTTGTGTTACCCACAGGCTGTGGAAAAACTATTGTGTTCAGTAAAGTAATCGAAGATAGAGTGAAAATGGGCGAGCGTGTGCTCGTCCTCGCTCATCGGGGCGAATTATTGGACCAAGCATCAGATAAATTAGAAAAAGCAACAGGGCTTAAATGTGCCACTGAAAAAGCAGAACAAACTTCATTAAATAGTTTCTTTCGAGTAGTCGTTGGATCAGTTCAATCTATGCAACGACCAAAACGATTAGAACAATTTAAAAGTGACCACTTTGACACGATTGTAGTAGATGAAGCTCATCATTGTATATCAGATGGTTATCAGCGTGTGCTCAATCATTTTGAAGAGGCAAACGTATTAGGTGTAACAGCTACTCCAGATAGAGGGGATATGCGTAATCTAGGCAGTTATTTTGAAAGTTTAGCCTATGAATATTCTTTACCTAAAGCAATTAAGGAAGGCTTTTTATCACCAATAAAGGCATTAACTGTACCACTGACATTAGATTTAACAAAAGTTGGCCAACAAGCAGGTGACTTTAAAACGAGTGATTTAGGGACGGCGTTAGATCCGTATTTGCATCAAATTGCAGACACCATGATGGAACAATGCTCAGACCGTAAAACAGTAGTATTTCTGCCATTAGTTAAAACGAGTCAGAAATTTACAGAAATTCTAAATCAAAAAGGATTTCGTGCTGCAGAAGTAAACGGAGAGAGTAAAGATCGTGCTCAGGTCCTAGCTGACTTTGAAAATGATAAGTATAACGTTTTATGTAATTCAATGTTGCTTACTGAAGGTTGGGATTGTCCTAGCGTAGATTGCATTGTTGTTTTAAGACCTACAAAGGTAAGAAGTCTTTATTCTCAAATGGTTGGGCGAGGTACCCGACTACATCCAGGTAAAGAAGAATTATTGTTACTCGATTTTCTTTGGCATACAGAAAAGCATGAGCTATGTCATCCAGCACATTTAATAGCTGAGAATGAAGAAGTAGCCCAAGTTATGACGAAAATTATTGAAGAATCTGGAATGTTGATGGACATCGAAGAGGTTGAAAAAATGTCAGCTGATGAAGTCATCGCTCAACGAGAAGAGGCTTTGGCCAAGAAACTTCATGAAATGAAACGCCGTAAACAAAAGCTTGTGGATCCGTTGCAATTTGAAATGAGTATTCAATCAGAAGATTTATCCAGTTATGTTCCTAGTTTTGGTTGGGAAATGGGACCACCTTCAGCACAGCAAGTCAAAACGTTAGAAAAAATGGGTATCTTTCCAGATGAAATTGATAATGCTGGGAAAGCTACCAAAATTCTTGAGCGCTTGGGTAAGCGACATGATGAAGGGTTAACAACACCTAAGCAGATTAGATTCCTAGAACAAAAAGGATTCCAGCATGTAGGGAAATGGGAATTTAACAAAGCTAAAAATATGATTGATCGTATTGCCAGTAATGGTTGGAGAATTCCAGCTGGTGTGAAGCCAAAAGAATATAAAGGGGAATGAAACTAATGACTGAAAAGAATTACACACATAAAATTGTTATGTTTGATGCGAATAGTGCTAAGAGAGTAGCTTATTTTGAAAGTGAAGAGAGCCTTGACAGAGCTTTTTTAAATGCATATCAAATGCCAATTCCTCTTTTCGGAGATGATGAAGGAACAACTTTTAATTTAAATAATATCGTACAAATGAATCCAGTGGAGGTAATAGAAAAATGAAAAAATTATTAGCAGTAATGGCATTAGTGGTTGTGGTAGGCTTGGCAGGTTGTAGACAAAGTGACAAAATTTCTTACAATGTCAGCAAAGAAGCAGATAACTTTAATGTGATTAGAAGAGTAGCAGTGATCAATACACGTACAGATAAAATTGAGTTTGAAGTCATTGGAAAAATTTCAGTTGATTCAAGTGATGAAAGCAAACTGGTTATTTTAGCAGAAACGGATAAAAACGTATATAAAAAGCATCTTGTTAATTTAACTGAGTGGAATATGTATATTGTTGAAGATTTAGAAGGCGCTGCAGTAAATCAATATAAATACGAAGTTAATTATATGCCGGAAAGCATTGTTCCGTTCACTATTACAGAGAGCAAGTAAGGAGGAAATTAAATGATTTTATTGATAATGATATTGTTAACGGTAATAATATCTCTTACTGTTTCGATAACTTGTAGTAAGCTTTTTATGAAACAGCAAGAGAAATGGTTAGATCAATTTTTTGGTAAAGAACTAGAACGAATTAAAAGAATTAATTGAAGCAAGCAATACAAAAAAATAAGCCAAATGGAGTAATATCGATACTTCCTTTTTGTAACTCTAAATGTTGTTCTGAAGTGAAATGCTGTTTATTCAACTTCATAAATGGACTATCTTTAAAATTTTCAAATTGTTCTTCTAATTTATTATAAGCTACATTATCAGATAGAATGATGTGACTTTCTACTTGAATTAATCCCAATCGATTGAGAGCTGATATAGAAAAATCGTTATCTAAAAAATCTTTATTGTTTTCAGAGTAATAAAAATAATCGAGAATAGTTTTAGATTTCCTACCAAACATTGTAGATATTTTTTCCATACTATTTATATCATTCGACATGAAGTCTTCTATTGAAGGATCTTCTTTATCTTCTATTAATACTATTTTTGCAAAAGGATTTCGACTATTGAAATCTTTTAATAGTAAGGCTTCTTTTGAAGATAATTGTTTGATAATTTCAACAAATGATGGGTGAACTTGAGGGGCCTTTGTTTTATCCATTGATGAAGCAATGAGTTTAGCAAACATTTTTCTTAACTCTTCTTCCTCAATATAATATTTTGATGCCTCTAAAGCAGGACCTAAAATATTTAATGGTGGTTCTTGGATATTTTCTGGAAGTATTTTAGCAGCTTCGCTTAGTGTTTCATTTCTCATTTTTTCAACATTAAGTGCTTGTTTTTCTTTTAAAAGAGCCGCCGCTTCAGATTTTTCATATCCAAATGTAATGTACCACCAATCTTCTAAAGTCTGTATGGGTCCTTTAAATAAACCAACTGAAGCAGCACCACCAACGGCACCAGAAATTATTGATAAAAAAGGGGTGATATTTAAAGTCATAAAATAACCTCCTAATATTTTTATATTAATTTTAACACGAAAGGATACAAAAATGGACAATAAACTAGATTTAATTCCATTACTTGATTATATTGATCCATCATTTCTAACTTATACGGAATGGGTCAACGTCGGAATGGCTTTAAAAGAAGAAGGTTATACAGCCTCAGATTGGGACGAATGGAGCAGAAGCGACAACCGTTACCAGCAAGGCGAATGTTTTAAAAAGTGGGACACGTTCCAAGGTTCTGGAGGTAGTCCAGTTACTGGGGCTACAATTACTCAGTTAGCCAAGGATAACGGATGGACCGCAAACAAAAGATACAATGACGAATCTCGCGAGTTAGGATGGGATGATGAGATTGGCGGTAATGATGATCTAGTTATTATTGATAAAAATTGGGTCGAAGGGAAAGAAATTAAAGAGCCAACTCATTTTAATCCTGTTCGTGAGTTAACAAAATATTTAGAAGTATTATTTGAATCAACTGAAAATGTCGGCTATGTAACTGAGACGTGGGAAAAAGACGGTAAATTTCTACCAACTAAAGGCAGCTCAGATAGAACAGCAGGTCAGTTGATTCAAGAATTAAATAAAGCTGATGGTGACATGGGTGCCGTATTTGGCGATTATAATCCAGAAGCTGGAGCTTGGATTCGATTTAATCCACTTGATGGAAATGGCGTTAAAAATGAGAACGTAACAGATTTTCGTTATGCCCTAGTTGAATCAGATACTATGGACTTGGCCAAGCAAAATGCCATCATCCGTGAGCTTGAATTACCAGTCGCTTGTTTAGTCTACTCAGGAAAGAAAAGTATTCATGCAATAGTCCGAGTAGATGCTGCTGATTACGCTGAGTACCGAAAACGCGTTGATTATTTGTACAACGTTTGTAAAAAGAACGGTTTAAACATTGATAGTCAAAATAGAAATCCGTCACGTTTATCTCGTATGCCAGGGATTATCCGTGGTGAGAAAAAACAATTCATTATCGACACAAATATAGGTAAAGATAATTGGGAAGAATGGCACGAGTGGATTGAAGGAATTAACGACGATTTACCAGATCCTGAAAGTTTAACAGATTTCTGGAATGACATGCCTCAATTAGCTCCAGTATTAATTGACGGAATGCTTAGACAGGGCCATAAAATGCTGATGGCTGGACCTAGTAAGGCTGGTAAATCATTTGCTTTAATTGAACTATGTATCGCTTTAGCTGAAGGAAAGAAATGGCTAGGAGCTTGGAATTGTACACGTGGAAAAGTTTTATATGTCAATCTGGAGTTAGATCGTGCCTCATGTTTGCATCGGTTTAAAGATGTATACAATGGCCTAGGTTGGGCACCAGAACACTTGGATAATATTGATATTTGGAATTTACGTGGTAAAACTGTTCCGATGGATAAGCTAGCGCCGAAGTTAATTAGACGTGCTGCTAAAAAAGGCTATAGTGCTGTTATCATTGACCCGATTTATAAAGTCTTAACTGGTGATGAAAACAGCGCAGATCAGATGGCTCATTTTACCAACCAGTTTGATAAAATTTGTACGGAATTAGGCAGTAGTGTCATTTATTGTCATCATCACAGCAAAGGCGACCAGGGCGGGAAGAAGTCAGCTGACCGGTCAAGTGGTTCAGGAGTATTTGCTCGTGATCCAGATGCAATCATTGATTTAATCGAGTTGGAAATAAGCGATACGATTAAATCTCATCAAGAAGGTAAAGCAATGTGTGAAGTATATGAAGCAGCGTTACAAAAGTATGCACCAAATTATTTCGCTGAATATGTTTCAGTTGATGATTTGTTTAGCGAATTTCAAATGAACAAGCATATCACGGCAGCAATTAAGTCTAAGGTAGAGCTAAATAGCATTGCAGCCGAAGCTGAGACAGCTCAAAGAAAAGCAAAAATTAAGTCTGGATGGCGTATTGATGGAACATTAAGAGAGTTTCCTAAGTTTGATACCGTCAACGTTTGGTTTAATTATCCAATCCATGAATACGATAGTACAGGCGTTTTAAATGATATTAAGTTAGATGAACAACCCTGGAAAAAAAATATAGGTGGTAAAAAGAAATCAGCCGAAGAAAAGAAAAACGAACGCAAACAATCGCTTGATACCGCGTATAGCAGCTTTGAAGAAGGAGCAGATATTTCTACTTCAGAACTGGCAGAATACATGGGAACGTCTGAAAAAACAGTACGAAATCGAATAAAAGAACATGAAAAATACGAAGTTAAAGATGGATTCGTTGTCATAAAAGAAGAAGGAAAGAAAGAAAAAAGCGAGTGAATTTCTTTCTTCATTACAAGGAAAGAAGGAAAAAATACCGATAATTTCTTTCTTTCAATAGGGAAAATCATCGACATTTTCTTTCTTTCCCTCAAATTCACAAGCGACAGGGAAAATATCGAGAACTTTCCTTTCCGCATTCAATGGTACCAAGGGCTAAAGGTAGTTTGTGAAAAAAGCTGTTTTTCGAAGGAAAGAAAAGTGTATATATAAATATACAATAATTTCTTTCCTTCCCTATGGTCACTGGGGTTAGTAGTTGTGCTTTAGCGATGCACAACAACAACTCCTCCCCTGTCCTGTGACTAAAAAAGTTTTCTCGAAGTTTTTCAAAAAATAAAACGTAACGCATTACGATTTAGAAAGAAGGTTTTAAATTTGAACAGATTTGGAAAGAGAAGTAAAAAGTTAAATGTTGGTAAAAAGATGCCGCCTTCTTATCACAGAATACAAGGTCAAGATTTTGATATTAAAAAAAGTGAAGCTGTAGCTTGGCTGATTGACCAACCCGAAATTTTAAATTTTTTGTGGGATCAGTTTAAACAGTCAGGTGATTTAGTTTATGATTCTGAAACAGGAATTTGGACAGGAGTGGATTACGATGACTGAACTTAGTTTCTTTATGCCAATGGAACGAGTACCGACTACAACTCATCAGCAGAAGCAGGTACGTGTTGTAAAAGGGAAACCGATATTCTATGAGCCAGAAGATTTAGTTGCAGCACGCGCTAAATTAACGGCACATTTAAGCAAGCATATTCCAGAAGTGAAATATAAAAAGGCGATTCGTTTAACTTCTTGGTGGTGCTTTAAAGCTTCTGGCAAACACAAGGATGGCGAATATAAATCTACTAAGCCTGATACTGATAATTTAGTTAAGCTGCTTAAAGATTGCATGACGGATCTAAACTTTTGGGAAGATGATGCCTTAGTTGCCAGTGAAGTAATCGAAAAGTATTGGGCCGATATGCCAGGCATTTATATTAAAATCGAGGTGCTGTAAATGGACTACTCAAAATTTTATTCAGAAGTAGCTCTATGGATTCAACAAAGCAATAAAAATGCGATTAAGCACGGTTTCGATAGCGATGTTTTTTGGGATTGGGTCGTAAAGTCCAGTGGTGAAATGTGCAAGCGTTATGACAACAATGAGCTGGTAATCCTACAGATGACGATGTTAATCGAATGGCTAGAAAAAGTATTTAATTCAACGAAAGGTGGGTAATCAATTGGAATTAGAGTACGTTTTAGAAGAGATTAATACGATGATTTCAACATATGACTACCCTATTCATGTCTTGCAAGATGTTGAAAAACGATTATTAGATTGC
>CAUQFM010000080.1:0-10845 GCA_963517295.1 uncultured Vagococcus sp. | reverse complement strand
TTTATCAGTTCCTCCAGTTGCTTGGAGCTAGACGCCTTTTTCACCACTCTGTTTTTCTAAAGATTTGTCACGTCTTTGTCACATCAGTTTTTTATACTTCATTTGTAATCAAGAAAAGACAATGATGGAGGAAAAAAATATGAATAATAAAAATATATTAATAATTGGTGGAACTGGTTCTTTTGGAAAAGGTTTAATCAAAGAGTTACTAAAAAAAGAGGTTTCAAGTATTAAGGTATTTGCTAGAAATGAATTTAGAATGTTTTCGATGATTCAACAATTTGAATCTAGTAAAATTGAAATGGTAATTGGTGATATTAGAGATAAGGAAGCAATTTCTAAAGCTTCTCAAGGAATAGATATTGTTTTTCATTTAGCAGCTTTAAAGCATGTCCCAATATGTGAGAAAATGCCAAATGAGGTAATTGCTACTAATATTTTAGGGACTAAGCATGTAATTGATGCTGCGATTGAAAATAATGTTCAAAAAGTTATTTTTTCATCCACAGATAAGGCTGTTAATCCAGATTGCACGTATGGTACATCAAAATTAATGGGTGAAAAATTGATATTATCAGCAAATGCACAACAAACAGCTACTAAATTTATTGTTTTTAGAGGTGGTAACCTATTAAATAGTGCGGGCAGTGTTATCCCAATTTTTAATAAACAAATTTCAGAAACAAGTCAGGTAACTTTGACAGATGATAAAATGAATCGTTTTTTTGTTAGTATTGCAACAGCTGCTAAAATGCTAATTGAAATTGCTGAAAAAGCAGCTGGCAATGAAATATTTATTCCAAAGATGCCATCTGTAAAAATTGAGTATATTGCGAAGTACTTATTAACAAAAAATCATCTATCTAATTCAAACATTTCTATTATTGGCTTACGTCCTGGAGAAAAAATTAGTGAACAAATAATTTCTGAAAATGAACGTCAAAATTTGTTTGAATTTTCGGAAGAACTGTATGTTATTTTAAAAGATGATGCTCATAGCTGGCAAGCTAATAAAGTTGTTAAAGCTTTAGATAGTGTTCATTGTACATCCAATGAAGATATATTGACTTATGATCAAACTGCTCAATTTTTAGAAGTGGCAGGGATTTAAGATGAAAGTAATTTTTACAGGTGGTGGAACAGCGGGACATGCGATGGTTAATAGTATTATAATTCCTTATATACAAAAAAAGGGGATTGAAACAAGCTATGTTGGTTCAATTAATGGTATCGAAAAACAGATGATTGAAAAACTGGATAAGGTGACTTATTTTCCAATTAAATCAGGAAAACTTAGACGTTATTTTAGTTTAAAAAATGTAACGGATCTATTTAATATTATAATCGGCTTTTTTCAAGCTTACTTTTTATTAAAAAAAGAAAAAGCTGATTTGGTTTATTCATCAGGGGGATATGTCTCGGTACCAGTTGTCTGGGCAGCTTATTTCAGAAGGATTCCAGTTGTTATCAGAGAAACTGATTATAGTATTGGGTTAGCGAATAAATTGTGTATACCCTTTGCATCCGAGTTGTTTTTAACTTTTCCAGAAACGGATACTAGTCTCTATGAAATCCCCTGTCATTATGATGGTATGATTATTAGGCCTGAATTGTTTGAAAAAGAAGAGAACAAGGAAGAATTATCTAATACTAAACCGGTTTGTTTAGTATTAGGTGGAAGTCAGGGAGCAGAACAAATAAATAAGCTGATTTGGGAAAATTTGGAGGAACTAACCAAAAAATATACGGTCATTCATGCAACGGGAAAAGGGAAAAAAAGAGAGCAAATTAAAAATACATCGTGTTATCAACAAATTGAATTTATAGATGATATGAGGTATTACTATAATCAAGCAGATATTGTTATGACAAGATCTGGTTCAAATGTTGTTTCAGAATGCCTTCTATTAGGGAAAAAAATGGTTTGTATTCCTTTAGCAGTATCTCAAAGTAGAGGAGAGCAAATGCTAAATGCTTTATTTGCAAAAAAAAATGGGAATGCGATTATTTTAGAAAATAGTAGTATCCAACAAGATGAATTGTTGAATGCTCTATTAGAATTACAAGAACAAAAAATAAATTCGAGTTATCTAATTAATAAAGAAGAAGTTCTTAGACGAATTGAAAATCAAGCTACTTTTATTAAAAATAATCATTAGGAAAATAGACTGTGCATTTGTTTACTCAGGTTTGATAATCTGAAGTAGGTATATGCTGCAGTTTATTTTTTTTCTTTTGACTTTAATGTGTACAAATTAAAGTAAGTTGTCACATGAATGTCACAGGTGAAAATTATACTCTTATTAAGATAAAAATTTCGGAGGAAATGAAGAATGAAAAAAATGAATTTATTTAAAATAAGTATTTTTGTCATAATATTTTTGATTGGACTATTTGGTTTATTTGTCTTTTATGCAATCAAGATTGAACCGTATCAATTGAAAGTAAAAGAGTATATTTCGGTAAAAAATAAAGATTCGGATACTGAAATAAGAATTGTTCAGTTTTCAGATGTCCATATTAAAGAAGATTTTACTTTTAAGAATTTATCAAAAGTAGTCGAAAAGATAAATCAACAAAATCCTGATTTTGTAGTATTTACAGGTGATCTGTATGATAATTATTCGATTTACAATGATGATCAGAATATTATTAATGAATTGAGTAAAATAAAGGCTAATTATGGAAAAATTGCTATTTGGGGTAATCGTGATTATGGTGGCGGATCAGGGCAACACTATACTAGAATCATCCAAGAAGCTGGATTTATGTTATTATCAAATCAAACAGAAACATATACAACAAATAATGATAAAAGTATCGCCTTTACGGGAATTGATGATATGTTATTGGGAAATCCAAGTACTGAACTAGGGCAAGAAAAAGTAATCGCAGATTATTCAGTTTTTTTAACCCATGAACCGGATTATGTAAAGAATTATTCAGTCGAAGATTACGATATAATTTTATCAGGACATAGCCACGGAGGGCAGATAAATATTCCGTTTATCCCCTCAATTAATGAAACTGGGTTGTCTTTTCATTCTCATTCTAAAGATTATCGTAGTGGTTTTTATGACTTGAAAGAAGAAGATGATCGTAAGATTTATGTTAATTCTGGTATTGGTACCACTCATCTTTCAGCAAGATTTGGTGTTACTCCAGAAATAACTTTATTCAGAATAGGAATTTAGGAGTGAAATAAAATGAAGATTTTACTAGCCGAAGACGATAAGCAAATGCAAAAAATATTAAAAATATACTTAGAAAATGAAGGGTATGAGGTAAGAGTTGCTTCTGATGGAGAAGAAGGTCTCGGTTTTGTAACCGAAGAAGAATTCGACTTAGTTATTCTAGACTGGATGATGCCGAAGATGGATGGTGTAACATTATGCCGAGAGATTAGACAAATGAATTTACCAGTAAAAATTATCATGCTAACAGCAAAAAATTCATCCACAGATGAATTGCGTGGTTTGGTAGCTGGAGCAGATGATTATATCTCGAAACCTTTTGATATATCAGTTCTCTTAGTCAGAATAAAGAAAATGATTAAATCAGAAAAAATATTAGCTTTTGATCAGCTCACACTAAATCCTGAAACCCATGAAGTTAAAATAATCAGCGACATCATTAATTTGACTAAAAAAGAATACGATCTACTTCACTATTTTATGCAAAATAAAAATATTATCCTAACAAGAGAGCAATTATTAGCGCACGTTTGGGGAATGAATTATGAAGGAGATATACGAACGGTTGATACTCATGTGAAAAGACTTCGCAAAAAAATTGGGAATCATTATATTGTAACTAAGGTAGGTATCGGTTATCTAATGGGTGAAAAATAATGAATAAACTCTCAAAAAAATTTATGATTGGTATCGGTCTAATTTTAATAGTAACAGGATTATCAGCTGTTTTAATTAATAAAAACTATGTTGCGAAATATTACGTTAATCAGAAAAAAAATGAATTAAATAATGTATCTGATGAATTTGTTTCTAAAATAGAAAAAACTAATGTAGCCGAAGCGATTCGAATCATCGAAAATGATGAAAAAGTGATTATTGTCGAAACAGCAAAAGATCATGATAACGAAAAAGTTAATAATGAGATAAGAGATTCATTTAATAAAAAAGGTATTGGATTTAAAAAATTATGGTTATGGGATCAAGATTATGAAGATGTTATTAGTGGAGTTGATCGTATTAGGTTATATGAGCAAGAGAAATTAAACTACAGCGTGTTGGTTAAGTATCTTTCTCTAGATGAAGAAATATACGCCATTGCCATGATTGTTCCGAATATTGAAGATTCTTTTAGCATTGTGAATACTTTTTTTGCAATAACAATTGGTATTATGCTGGTACTATCTATGATATTTATTATTATTTTAGTTAGAAGGATAATTAAACCCTTAAATGAATTTGAACAATTTGCTAAAAATATGGGAGAGGGTCATTTTATACCATTAGACGTAGAAACAAAAGATGAATTAGAAGAGGTTGCCAATACTTTAAACAAAATGGGACAAGATGTTGTTTCTTATCAGGAAGAACTGACAGAAAAGAAACATCAAATGGAAGACCTTTTGAATAATGTTGCTCATGATTTAAAAACACCAGTATCTTTAATTAAATTATATTCTGAGGGGATAAAAGATAATTTAGATGATGGTACGTTTGTTGAGACGATTATTGATCAAAGTACAGAGATGAATACGATGATTGAAAAAATATTACTTATTTCAAAAGTTGAAAAAATGACGGTTGAGAAAATCAATTTTAATTTTTCAGAACAAGTTAATAAAGTAGTGAAAGAACACGGATTTTTAATGAATGAGCGTCAAATTACTTTGGTGAGTGACTTAGAAAAAAATATTATGATTAATAGTAATGAAGAATGGCTAAATTCAATTCTTTCTAATTTGATTTCTAATAGTATAAAATATACTTCAAAAGATGAGTTGAGTATAAACTTAACTCAATCTGAAAATAATATTATTTTTAATATTTCTAATGAAGTGGATAATACTGATTTGGATTTAAAACATATCTGGGATCCATATTATGTAGGAGAACAATCAAGAAGTAAAGAGTTATCAGGAACGGGACTAGGATTATACCAAGTCAAAAAAATGGTGGATCAGTTAGGTTTTGAGATTGATGTTAAACTTGAGGGAAATAAAATTACCTTTAGATTAATTATTAGATAATACTGAGAGGATGAAAAAAATGAAAATTTTAATAACAGGAGCAAGCGGAAATATTGGGTTAAATTTAACAAGCTATTTAGCACGACAACATGAAGTGGTTGCTACAGATATTAATTTAGAACCGTTAACAGAAAAGTTTCCTCAAAATGAAAATATTAACATCAAAGCATTAGACATTACTAATCAGGAAAGTTGCATGTCTTTAATAGATGATACTGTGGATTGGGTGATTCATTTAGGTGGCATACCTCATCCAGATAGCTCATTTGAGGACTTGTTAGAGTTAAATATAAAAGGTAGTTATCATGTTCTGGAATCACTTGTGGGTAATAAAAAAACGAAAGTCATTGTGGCATCGAGTGCGCAAGTAAATGAAGGTCATCCTGTTGATGTTCAAACAAATGAAAATATGTTAACTGCTCCTAAAAATTTGTATGGCGTTTCTAAAACTTACTTAGAGCAGTTAAGTCACTATTACGTTTATCAAAAAGGATTGACTATTTTTGCTTTAAGAATAGGTGCATATGATGAAATTAAAAGAACAAATCAAAGTCTAAATCGTAGAGATTTGAGTGCGTATCTGGATCCCTCAGATTTTAATCATATGATTGATTGCTTACTGAATAATACAGGTGAGAAAAAATACGGTGTTTATAATTGTATTTCGGACAATACTTACAAACGCTTAGATATCACAAAAGCGCGAGAAGAACTTAATTATTCTCCAAAATTTGATGCGTTTAAATTAGCAAATTATCAATTTAGAAATTAATAACATCACATCATGTTTCCTAGATTTTGTTTCATTTTTTGAAGAATTAGATCATACGCAGTTAATAGCTCTTTTGGATAAATTGTTTTAATATCTTCTCCATATCCTAATAAATAATGAGCTAAAAAATTAAGTTCATTTTTATTTATTGTTCCAGTTAAAAAATAATGCTGCCCTTCTTCTTGTAGTAAGATATTAGGGTAGGCATTTTTTTTATAAAAAATACTACTAGACTTTGATACTTCAACTTTAAAGGCAAGTGAACGATAGGCTTGTTGTTGCTTAGTAAGAGCTAATTCTATTTCTTGCTGTGTGAGTGGCTCTATTTTTTTATCAAGAAGAGTGACATCTTCAATATAATCACAACGAAAGGTTCTGTATTCACGTTTTTCTAAGTCAAGTCCAGTGCAATACCAATGCCCGTTTCTAGTCACTAAACGAACTGGTAAAAAATGCCGTTTTTGAAGTTTATTTCGTTTATAATTAAAAGAAATTGGTTGTTGATAAATAACGATTTCCAATAAAGCATCAAGATTATTAACTTCAGTCGACTGAGCTACACCTTCGTAAGTCACACAGTGAATCGATTGATTAATCAGCTTTCTTTTTTCTTCTGAAAAAGTATGAAGCAGCTTTTCCTTAATCTGCTCATAAGAATGCCCAAAAGGAGAATTAATCATGGATTTTAACAACTGCAAGGAAAAAAAGATGGTTTGAATCTCGTTTTCATTAAAATGAATCGGTGGTAAGATACTTTTTTGAATAATTTGATAACCGCCATAACGTCCGCTCGTTGAATAGAGAGGAACCCCCATTTCTTCTAAGGTTTCTATATCACGTAAAGCCGTGCTTTTTGAAATATTAAAAGTAGTCATTAAATCAGTTAAATTGAATTCTGATTTATCATGTAAGAAAAATAATTCTTGATTGATTCTTTCTGATTTTTTCATTTTTTTACTCCAATGGTGTCATATTATGAAACTGTTAAATGTTAATCTAAAGATATCAAATGAAGGAGGAATTACCAAATGAAATCATTTAATTTCGCTATTTTTATCTGTTTAGACGGTCAAGCAACTGAAGCAATTGAATTTTACCAACACGTATTTAAGGGAGAGTTATTATTTAAAATAACTAATCAAGAATTTAAGGAAAGAATGAATCCTGAGTTAATTATTCCAAGGGGAACAGAAAATTACATCTCGCATTCAATCATTCAAATTGGTGAGATGCAACTTCAAGTAGCAGATAATCCGTTGTTTGAAGGCATGGATTTTAAAGCAGGAACAAAAACATCCTTTAGTATTTCAACAACAGATGTATCAGAGGCTAAAATAATGTATCAAAAAATCATTAAACACAAGGAAACGATGGTTTTAGTCGAACCTCATGAAAATGAATTTGCTGATTTTTATACTATTTTAAAAGATCCTTACGGAATGATTATCCAGATTGCGAATGAAAGAATCAGTGATCCTAGTAAAAAAGGTGAAAAAATGTAAACATACAAAAACTGTCAAGTATGAAAAATATTTTTTGTGCTTGACGGTTTTTTTTATATAGAATTTATTATTGAAAATAAAGGGAGATGTTCAAATGAGTTTTATTATGAATCAGGGTGTATCTATTCATTATTTAATATCACAAGGAAATGATAAAAATAAAACACCAATTATTTTTTTGCCTGGTATGTTAGGTTGTTGCGAACAATATCAAGATGAACTGATTGAGTTTTTTCCGAGAAAAAGTATTGCTATTAGTCTAAGAGGTAATGGTCAGAGTGATATTCCTGAAACAGGTTACTCTTTTTTAGAACATTGTTCTGATATCCAAGCGGTGATTGATGCCTGTTCTTTAGAATGTTTTTATTTATTTGCTTATTCAGGAAGTGCTCCTTTTGCAATTCATGTAGCTATCCAAAATAAACATAAAATAAAAGGCTTAATTTTGTGTGATTATCCAGCTAAAGTACCTAGTATTTCAAAAGAGTGGGTGGAAAAGAACCAAAAAATTCATTTGAACGCCCTTCGTAAAGAGTTAAAAAGTGATAATTTAGTTAGTAAGTTATATCAATTAAATTGTCCAGTGTTGTTATTAAAGGGTGCTAAAAGAGACTCTCTACTAAGTGCTAAAGATACAAAAGATTATTTAGAACAAATAGAAAACTGTGAATTGCTAATTTTTGAAGAAAGTGGTCATGTTTTATGGGAACCAGATTATGACTACTTCATTCGTGTAATTAAGGATTTCATGGATTAAAAGAATAAAAATGATAGTTTTATTAAAATTTGACTTGAAATGAGTTATTTTTTAAGAATATGAAAAGAATTTTTTAATAAAACTTTTTATTTTTTATAATTGTGATAATATGAGCATATAAACGAAAGCGGTTACAATTAAAAGGAAGAGGCGATTATAATGTGGACACATTTTACATGACAAAGAAATGAAAAAGGACAAGGTTGTTCAATGGGACAATTAAATAAGACGAAACGGTCAGAGAAACAAGATGACTTTTTGTGCATTTTTACGTCAGTGAAAGCATAAAAAGCCAATTTGTTTGTCTGACTATTTTTTTGGAGGTGAATGGATGATTTTAATAACGAATAACCCAAAAGTAAACGAGAAAATAAAAGATATTCCGATGAGTTATTTGGAAGTAGAGTATGGAGGGATTTTTGAAGAAGTAAAACGTCTTATCATAGATGAAAAAATGATCCTGTTGACACATCCCTTAAGTGGAAGTATAAAACCCAATGAAACCTACTACAAATCGATTGTATTAAAAAAAGGTCTGACAGATGCTATTGATATAGAAAGTTTAGATTACATTGATCAGGGTATTGAAGTCTATCAAAAATTTATGAAAAACAAAATGCGACCTAACTGGACAGAAAAGGTCTTAGAGGATTTTGCTTTTGTTGACTACTACCTGATTAAAGATACTTTAACAAGAATACCTACTTATTAATTTGTTAACTGCCACATAAGTGGTTGTCATAAAAATTTATGGAAAGGATGTGTTATTTGTTGTCGTTGTTTTAACTAAATAAATACTATAGAGGTGAGAGAATGAAGTTAGAATTAGGAAACATTAATATTAATAAAATTATTAAAGGCAATGAAAATAAAATAGCTGATCATACTCTTTATATTGATGAACAAAAAATCATTGATTTTGTTTTAGAGGATGATCGTATCAGTAAATGTACTATCGAAATTGCTAATCCTGGAGATAAAACAAGAATCACACCAGTCAAAGATGTGATTGAGCCTAGGTGTAAAGTCGATTCAATAGCTGAAATTTTTCCAGGTGTGATTGGAAAAATGAGTGGTGTTGGTGAAGGTCGTACTCATGTCTTAAAAGGTTGTGCTGTCATGACAGTTGGTAAGATAGTTGGTTTCCAAGAAGGAATCGTAGATATGTCTGGACCTGGCGCAGAGCAAACACCTTTCTCAAAATTACATAATATTTGTTTAGTATTAGAACCTGTTGATGGATTAGATCCTCATATTTATGAAGAAGCCGCACGATTTGCTGGACTTAAAGTGGGTAGTCTTCTAGGCAAATTAGGTGAAACAATTGAGCCTGATGATATGACAACATATGAAACACAACCGTTATTAAAACAAATTGAACAATACCCAGATTTACCAAAAGTAGGCTATGTTTATATGTTACAAACACAAGGGCTATTACATGATACCTACGTTTACGGAGCAGATGCGAAGCATATTATTCCAACGATTCTTTATCCGACTGAAGTAATGGATGGTGCTATTTTAAGCGGAAATTGTGTATCAGCGTGTGATAAAAATACAACATATCATCATTTAAATAATCCAGTCATCCATGATTTATACAATCGCCACGGAAAAGATATAAATTTTATGGGCGTTATTATTACAAATGAAACAGTTTATTTGGCAGATAAAGTAAGGTCTAGTGATTTCTCAGCTAAAATAGCAGAATATCTTGGTTTAGATGGTGTCATCATTACTCAAGAAGGTTTTGGAAATCCAGATACAGATTTGATTATGAACTGTAAAAAAATTGAAGAAAAACAAATAAAAACTGTTATCGTGACGGATGAATATGCAGGTCGTGATGGTGCCAGTCAGTCATTAGCGGATGCTGATCCATTAGCAGATGCAGTTGTAACTGGTGGAAATGCGAATGAAGTGATTGTCTTGCCACCAATGGAGAAATTAATTGGTCAATTAGATTATGTCGATGTAATAGCTGGTGGTTTTGACGGTAGTTTACGTGAAGATGGCAGTATCGAAGTTGAACTTCAGGCAATTACAGGAGCAACAAATGAAATCGGTTTCAACTTAACCTCAGCAAAAGGGTATTAAAAATTTAAAAATAAAGGAGGCAATACTATGTCTTTAGATAATAAAAAAATCGTGGTCATTGGTGATCGTGATGGCATCCCAGGACTCGCTATTGAAACCTGTTTAGAGGGCACAACAACTGAAGTGATTTTTTCTTCAACAGAATGCTTTGTCTGAACGGCAGCAGGTGCAATGGACTTAGAAAATCAACGTCGTGTGAAAGAAGCCGCAGAAAAATATGGAGCAGAAAATGTCGCCGTATTAATCGGAGCAGCAGAAGGCGAAGCTGCAGGATTAGCAGCAGAAACTGTCACAAACGGAGATCCAACTTACGCAGGTCCATTAACCAATCAACAGCTAGGATTAGCTGTCTACCATGTAGTAGAACCAGAATTTAAAGCATTTGTCGATGAAACAGTATACGAAGACCAAATAGGCATGATGGAAATGGTCCTAGACGTAGACGACATCATCGAAGAAGTATCAAGCATCAGAAAAGAATACTCGAAATACTAAA
>CAUQFM010000079.1:0-10853 GCA_963517295.1 uncultured Vagococcus sp. | reverse complement strand
GCCAAAAGAATCCCCTAGAGTATCCTACTACTCTAGGGGATTTGTGTGTCACTTGCTTACTCATCTTCACCGATATTATAGCACAGTAAGCTACTTGTTACCATTCAAACTGATTAACTACGTCTTCCCCTGAACCTATCTCATACCGCCTGTTAATCAAGTTTTCCCCTAATTTCAATAACGTTCTTTCCATCTGAATTCGATCTTCTCCCAGTGGTGCTGCCTTCACTTCTTTGACTTGTGAATCTCCAATGGTTCGTCTGATAATCTCTGTTCCAGCGTAACCTAATGAATCCGCCATAACTTCTTTCAAATAATTCTCTTTAAAGGCCGCATTTCGATACAAGGATAGCGTCACTTTTTGATCGTAACTTGCTGACAGTTTTTCTTTAACTAAATCAAAATTATCGACAATGGTTTCACGCAACCATTTATCAAAGGCTTCATCTTGATCATAAAACTTATTTTTAACCAAAGGAAAGAAGAGATTACCTATCACATTTCCTATGTCATACCCCATCGGTCCATAAAAAGCGAACTCTGGATCGATGACTTTCATTCCCTCTTGATTCACAAAAACAGAACCCGAATGAAGGTCTCCATGAAGTAAAGATTGGGCATTATTCAGATAATTATTCCGTAATTTAGCTACTTCTGCGATTAGCTTATCATTTTGATAAATATTCTCTATTACAAAAGATAAGTTTTCAGCTAAAATATTATTTTGTTTTTTGTAGTCATTGTATGGTTCGGTAAAAACCAAATCTTCACTAATATCACACATCTCAATATTAACAAATTCTTGAACCAGTCGTTTTTTATCTTGTCGATTCCAGACTAAATCCGTTGTTGATAATAAAGTTTCGACTAAAAAAGTACTGATATCTTCCGCTAATTTTGGAAACATCTGTTTGTCTTCTAATTCATACCTGAGATTTTTAAAATCAGAAATATTTTCCATCACAAGCGTTGCCATCACTTCATCATAATGATAGATTTCAGGAATAAATTCTGGTACTAGATCAAACTGAATGTTTAAAATATCTGCTTCGATCCGATTACGGTTAATATCCAAAGGTCTGCCTGATGATCGTAACAACTTATCAGCTTGTTTAACGACCACACTTTTATCCGTTGCTTCATTCTTCACCATAAAAACATAGTTAATATTACCATCACCAATTTCTCTAACAGACAATTCCTCCAACTTTTCAAATAAACCTAATTCAATGACGTATTCTTTAATATCTTGTTCTAACATTAAAAAATGCTTTTTAAATTTATCTTGCATCTCCCAATCCCCTACTTTCCTCATTAAAAAAAGATTACACCGATAACTTGTACCTGTGCAACCTCTTTTTTGTTATTTTAAAATTAAACTAAGCAATAACCCGATAACTTGAGCCCCATTAAAAATAATTAAATTTTTAATTGAAATACTAAAAGTAGTGGCTTTTTCTTGTTTTTGACTAAATGTTTGAACATTTTTATGTATTAATGGAAATGTCCCTAAAACAAGTAACATTGCCCAATGATACACACCTAAAACAACACCACCTGCTATAAAGATATAACAACTATACATCAAAATTTGAAATAACTTCACGCCATTTTCCTTACCAATATAGTAAGGCAACGTATAACGATGATTACTAATATCTTGTTCCATATCACAAAGATTATTCGCTAACATAATGTTGGCTATTGTAAAAATCATCGGTACGGACGCCCAGACAATAAAAATCAACTCTTTAATATTGCCTACTAACGCAAAGTTTCCCTCTGTAAAAGTTAATCGTAAGATATCTAAATCAGAAATATTCAAATAAATTGTAATAAAGAAAATACCAAATCCCATCGTGACACCACTAAAAATCTCACCCAAAGGCATTCTTGATAAAGGGACTGGACCAAACGTATAAAAAATACCAATCAAGAAGCACAAGCCACCCATCGCTAGAAGTAAGAGACTTGTTCGGTAAGTTAGATAAATACCAATTAAACTGGAAAAGGCAATCATCCCATAAATCAGATAACTAACTTTATTTTCATCTAGCTTAGCAATTCCTACAATATTCGTATTTTCTTGATAGTGATCATTTTTGGCTTTTTTAAAATCCATTAAATTGTTAATAGCTGTCGTCGCCATATCAAAAGTAAACATCGCCACAAAAAACAGCAACATGTTAACGACATTAACCGTTCCAAAATAATAAGCAGAAAACAGCAACCCTACTAAATAAGGAAAAAGACTTGCTAACTTCGTCCGAATCTCAACCAACTCTAAAAAAACTTTAACTGTCATTTTTTTCCCTCGCTATTTTAAATCCTTAATATCTTTTACCTTATAAGGAGAATCTTTGTTTAACTTAAATATATCTTTTACACCACTGCTTAGATAAATATCATCGCTCTTCGTTATGAAAATCGCATCAATATCTTTGCGATCTTCTACATATTTCATCCCGTTTTTGACACCCATCGAGAAAACTCCCGTTGATAAACCGTCTCCAGCAATCGACGTTTCAGAAATAATCGTCACACCAGCAATTTCATTTTCAAAAGGATAGCCTGTTTTTGAATCAAATAAATGATGGTACATTTTGCCATCTACTTCTAAATTACGTTCATAAATTCCAGATGTTACGAGAGACATATCTTTTTTCTCTACTGAACCAGCAATGGTATTTCTAGCTTCATTAGGATCTTGAATACCGACTTTCCAGTTACCAGTTTTATTTTTAGGACTATCACCTAAAACATAGATGTTTCCACCTAAATCGACAATCCCAGTTGTTACGCCATTATCTTCAAGAACTTTGACTGCTTCATCAGTAATAAATCCCTTAGCAATCGCACCTAAATCTAATTCCATACCCTTTTCTTCAAGGAAAACCGTTTTTTCTTTTTCGTCTAACTTCACTTTATTATAATCCACTAATTTTAACTTATCATCAATTTCATCTTGCTCTGGTTTTCTAGCATCATCAAAACCAATGTGCCATAAACTTGTGATCGGTCCAATAGTTAAATCAAAGCCGCCTTTAGAATCTGTACTAAAATACAGTGAATCCTTCGTTAAACGGTAAACATCATCTGATACTTTGACTGGTTTAATTCCTGCTTGTTGATTAATTTGATCCACTTCTGAACCTTTTTGATTGACCGTTATTTTTTTATCTAATTCTTTGATTCGGTCAAAAACTTTATCTAAAACATCTTCCTTACCCTCATCAAAAATCTGAACTCTGACATAAGTTCCCATTAAAAATTCTTCTTTTTTATAAGGATCTTTTAAAACAGATGCATTTTTACTCTCTACTTTTTTTTCTTCTTTAGCTGTTGAGCCACATGAAGCTAAAGTTAACATAGCCATTGGTACAACTAACAATGTTAGCCAGCATTTTTTATTAAGTTTCATTGATTTCCCCCCATTTATAGTTATCTGTTACATTTAACTATAAATTTGCTTTTTTTTCAAATTAAAACAAAAAAGAAGGCTGTGACATAAGTATAAAAACTTTTGTCACAGCCTTCTAGATTCAGATCGAATAATTATTGTTTAAAAACAAGGTTATCTACTTCAATTTTAGCTGTATCGCCTTTTTCTGCAGCGTTAATTAATTGTTCTGCATACATTTGGAATGAATGAGTAGAATGAGTTGCTCCTGTTACTACGTCCATTTCAGATGGTTTTTGTTTTTCAACTAATGCTTTGTTTAACTCAGGAATATATTTTTCTGGGCTATTTTTTGAAACTTCTTCCATTTTTTTGTTGTAATCAGCATCTTTTGTTTTTGATTTGCCATCTTTGTTGATGTTATCATATTTAGATTCAGAAATTTTACCATCTTTAACTACCATAGTGAAAGCAGTACGGTAACCATTAGATTCATTTTTTTCTTCTAATGTATAGTCACCATCTTTTAATTTAGCGCCATTATCGATTTCGATTTTATCTGTTTTACCAGCTTGAGCTGCTTGGATTAATTGTTGTGCATAATTTTTGAATGACTCAGTAGAGTGAGTTGCTCCTGTTACTACATCAACGCCGTCAGCTGATTGTGCTGCTAAGAAAGCTTCGTTTAATTCTGGAATAAATTCTTTTGGTCCAGTTTTAGTAACGTCTTTCATTTTTTTGTTGTAATCAGCATCTTCTGTTTTTGATTTACCATCTTTGTTGATGTTATCGTATTTAGATTCAGAAATTTTACCGTCTTTAACGATCATTGTAAATGTTGCACGGTAACCATTTTCTTCATTTTTTTCTTCTAATGTATATTCGCCATCTTTAAGATCGCCACCAGCTTCTTTTTCTTTTGGAGCTGCGTCTTCTTTTTTATCGTCTTTTTTAGCAACTTCTGATGATTTTGCTGTAGAGTCTTTTGTATCTTTATCTTTACTTCCGCCACAAGCAGCCAATAGTAATGTTGTCATAGCTAAAACTGTCATACCAGTAATTAATTTTTTCATTTTCATAATGATAAAACCACCTTTTATTTTTTAGTTCATGTGAACTTATTTACAGAATTTATTCTATCTCATTCCTATAAAAAAAGCAATTCTTTTTAAATTACAAATTCACTTTTTCACAAATTTTTAATAAAAGTCAGTAACTCTTAAAAATTCTAAAAAATTTGTAAATTTTGTTAGACTTTTTATGCTCTTGGCTTTATAATTAAATACGATTGTGTATTTTTTTTCACGTAATCAATTTATTTTGTACTTATATTATATTTTTTATTTATGAAAAGGGGAGAATTATATCATGGCTAAAACAGAGATTGTTGTAGTCGGTGCTGGATATTCTGGTATAGCAGCTGCAAAGATGCTTTCTAAGAAGCTTAAAAAAAATAGCGACATGCATATTACTTTAATCGATCGTCATTCTTATCAAACAATGATGACCGAATTGCATGAAGTTGCTGGTGGACGTGTCGAACCAGAAGCAATCCAATACGATTTACAAAGACTATTCTGCAAGAGAAAAAATGTGAGTGTTGTTACTGATTCAGTAGTCAACGTTGACAAAGAAAATAAAGTAGTAAAAACAGAACGTGGTTCTTATTCATTCGATTACCTAGTACTTGCTATGGGTGGCGAACCTAACGACTTTGGCACTCCTGGTGTTAAAGAACATGGTTTCACTCTATGGTCTATGGACAATGCAATTAAAATTCATGATCACATCGAAAAAACAGTAACACTAGCTGCAATGGAGCCGGATGCTGAAAAACGTAAAGCAATGTTAAACTTTGTTGTTTGTGGTTCTGGATTTACCGGTATCGAAATGGTCGGAGAATTAATCGACTGGAAAGAAATATTGGCTAAGAAAAATAAATTAGATCCAAGCGAAATCAACTTAATGGTTGTTGAAGCGGCTCCTACTATCTTAAATATGTTAGACCGTAACGATGCTGGAAAAGCTGAAAAATACTTACTTAAAAAAGGTGTTACACTTTTAAAAGATACACCTATTGTTGAAGTAGCTGAAGATCATATCGTCCTTAAATCTGGCGAAAAAATTCCTACTCACACTTTAATCTGGACTGCTGGTGTTAAAGCTAACAGTGATTCTGAAGAGTTTGAAATGGAATCAGCTCGTGCCGCTCGTTTAGTAGCTAATGAGTTCATGCAAGCTAAAGGATATGAAGATAAAAATATTTATGTGATTGGTGATTTAGTTTACTTTGAAGAAAAAGAAAACATGCCAACACCTCAAATCGTTCAGGCAGCTGAACAAACAGGTCATTGTGCCGCTAAAAATATTTTAGCTGACATTAATGGAACTGAAAAAGTAGCTTACAAAGGTAAATATGACGGATTCATGGTTTCTATTGGCTCTAAATATGCTGTTGCCTGTGTCTTTGATAAAATTCACATGAGTGGTTTCTTCGCAATGGCGATGAAACACGTGATTAACTTACGTTACTTCTTTGATATCCGTTCTGGATACTATGCTTTCCAATATATCATGCACGAATTCTTTAGAATTGGCGATCAACGTAATATTATGCGCGGTCACTCTTCTCGTAACAGTAACGTCTTATGGTCAGTACCATTACGTGTCTTCTACGGTTCTGTATGGTTAGTTGAAGCAATGAAAAAAGTGGTTGGTAATGGTAAATTAATGCAACCTGGTACTTGGTTTGGTGAAGGATCATGGTTTACTGATAATGTTGCTTTCCCATTCCCATGGTTACAACAAGCAGCTGACGCTACAAGTGGTGCCAGTGAAGCAGCAGCTACAACTGATGTTGCGACTAAAGTAGCAGATCCTGCCTTTGGTTTAAGCTATGCTTACGGTGAAGAACCAATGACAGTCTTCAAACATATGCCTAAATGGTTCTCAAACATCATGGAATTCATGATGCCTAACCAAGACGTTGCTTTGTTCATGCAAAAATTCATGACAATTTTTGAAGTATTGTTAGCTCTAGCTATCATCGCTGGTTTATTTACATGGTTAGCTAATGCAACAACAATTGTTTTAGTTGTGATGTTCTGTCTTTCAGGAATGTTCTACTGGGTTAACATCTGGTTTGTCTTTGTTGCTTTTGCCTTAATGAATGGTTCAGGTCGCTCATTCGGTCTAGATAAATGGGTTATGCCTTGGATTCAAAAAACTGCCGGCAAATGGTGGTATGGTGATGTAAAATCTCACTATGGCGATAATGTTTAAATTATAAAACAGAATAGGATAAAATTTATTTTATACCTAACTATAAAAAGTTCTAGAAGAGTGATTCTTCTAGAACTTTCTTTTATATTAGATAGTATTTTCAGTTGCTTTCCGATTTAAATGATAGTATTCTCACTATGATAGGAGAAACTTAATGACTAAAAATAAAAAATTAATTTATATTGCCTTACTTGTGGCTCAAGGTGTGATCATTGGGTTATTAGAAAATATGATCCCATTTCCTTTTGCCTTTGCGCCAGGTGCTAAACTTGGTCTTGCTAACTTAATTACCATTATCGCCATTTTTACCATGCCTGTTAAGGATAGCTTCTTACTTGTTATTCTGAGACTTTTTTTAACTACTCTACTAGGTGGAACTGTTTCAACCTTACTTTATAGTGCTGCCGGTGCTATTTTTAGTTATCTAGGTATGCTTTTATTGAAACAATTAGGTTCAAAAAGAATTAGTACGATTGGAATTAGCGCTGCAGGTGGTTTTTTACATAATGTTGGTCAATTGGTTATGGCCAGTTGGATTGCCAGATCTTGGAACGTTATGCTCTATCTTCCTGTTCTTTCATGGATTGGTATCTTAGCCGGAATTGCCATTGGTATTTCAGCAAATTATGTGATGGAACATGTTAAAACGATTCAAGAATTTAAATTAGAGTACGAATAATGCACACCTTATAAAAGGAGACTATCTATGGAAATTCATGTCATGTGGAATGATTACCCAAAATTAAAAAAAGAGTTACAAAAAACTCTCGATTTAATGTCCTCCTCTATTTCATTACCAAATAAGGAAATAGAAAATACCATCATTGAAATGTTTCATTCTGGTGGAAAATTACTGCGCCCTGCTTACTTGCTACTTTTTTCAAAATTAGGAAAAAAATCTGATTCTAAAAAAAGTATCGCTCTAGCTGCTGCAATGGAAACATTACATACCGCAACACTCATTCATGATGACATTATCGATGAAGCGGATTTAAGACGGGGAGTTACGACTCTTCAGACAAAATTCGATAAAGATGTTGCTGTTTATTCTGGAGATTATTTATTTATAGTTTGTTTTAAACTTCTCGTTCAATACACAGACTCGTTCAGAAGTATTAAATTAAATACTGCTAGTATGGAAAAGGTGCTACTTGGTGAACTTGGCCAAATGGATACTCGTTACCAGATTGATATTACTGTTGACGAATACATCCAAAACATCTCCGGAAAAACAGCTGAATTGTTCGCTTTAAGTTGCTTTCTTGGATACTTTGAAAATGGTGGTTCTAAAAGAGTGGCTGCTGATTGTCGAGAAATCGGGAAGTCTATTGGTTTAGCTTTCCAAATTGTGGATGATATTTTAGACTACTCACAAGATGAAATGAGTATCGGAAAACCTGTGTTAGAAGATGTTAAACAAGGCGTTTATAGCTTACCTTTAATTTGTGCCTTGAAGGAAAATAAAGACTTCTTTGAGCCTTTACTCTCTAAAAAAGAGCAAATGACAGATGAAGATGCTATGAAAGTTCACGAAGGTGTTATCACTTTTAATGGTGTTGAAAAAGCTTATGAACTTGCTGATTTTTATACTGAACAAGCCTTGAGATTAATTCAAACATTGCCTGATAATAAAGAAAATACAAAGCAAACGATTTATGATATTACTAAAAATATTTTAACAAGAGAAAATTAAAAGAGAGGTTGACCCCAAAAAGTCATCCTCTCTTTTTTTAATTGTCTATTTTATAACCTGATTTAATGTTATGTTGAATCATTTCTTCAATTTCTTGATCTGGTGGTAAATAATGGAAATAGTAACTAATTCTTTTTTTCGATTCTTCTAAATCTTTCGATAAGGTGATAACCTTTGAAAACTTACTCTTACCTGTTGTAATTTCAGCATCAAGACCCTCGTTTTTCTTTCTTTTTTGATAATAATCAATCTCTGTCATTGGGAAAGAGTAGGCTTTTTCTGTTCCTGATTTAAACCACGCCACATAAGTAATTTCACAATTCCGAACATTGCTAACAACCTCTTCAATTCGATCCTCGGCAATTGCTTCACCATTTAGCATTGTTTTTCTTTTTCTAACTTCATCTTGCCAGGTTTTAAAATCTTCTTTAGTGGTAATCAACATATTATGACCACCTTCAAAATGTTGACCCATATCATAAACAACAATCATTTCTTCTTTCGGAATATGTAATTTTTCTTCAAACAACACATAACTATCACGAGTTAATTGCTCTTTGAAAAAATAATAGCCCACCTTTTGAGAGATAAAATAAAATATCGGTAGGGCTGTTATCAAAAATAATATTAAGTATTTTCCCCGTTTTTCTTTTTGTTTTTTTACTTGAAAAAGAAAATAACTCGGGGTTGCAATTAAACAAAAAATAATGAGATAAACCATCTATCAGACTCCTTTTTCGAGTATTATAGCACAATCCCTTTTTACTTTCTTGCATTCCCACGAGAAGCCCGATATAATCGAAAGGACACAATAAATTAGTCTAAAGAAAAAAGTGAGGGATTACATGATTACCGTATCAAATGTTAGTCTGCAATTTCCAGATAGAAAATTATTTGAAGATGTAGATATTAAATTTACACCAGGAAATTGTTATGGCTTGATTGGTGCCAATGGTGCCGGAAAATCAACTTTCTTAAAAATATTATCTGGAGAAATCGACCCGTCAACTGGAAATGTTACCTTAGGACCCGATGAACGTTTAGCAACTTTAAAACAAAACCATTTTGATTATGAAGATCAAACAGTACTACACACTGTTATGATGGGACATAAACGACTTTATGAAGTAATGCAAGAAAAAGATGCTGTCTACATGAAAGCTGATTTTACTGATGAAGATGGTATTAAAGCTGCTGAACTTGAAGGTGAATTCGCTGATTTAAACGGTTGGGAAGCAGAACCTGAAGCAGCTAGTTTACTGCAAGGATTAAATATCCCAGAGAGCTTACATGATTTAAAGATGGCTGAGTTAACTGCTGGTCAAAAAGTCAAAGTTTTACTTGCCCAAGCATTATTTGGACAACCAGACGTTTTACTTTTAGATGAGCCGACCAATGGTTTAGACCGTGAGTCAATTGCTTGGTTAGAAGAATTTTTAATCAACTCAGAAAACACTGTTATTACCGTTTCCCATGACCGTCATTTCTTGAATAAAGTTTGTACGCACATGGCCGATTTAGATTTTGGTAAAATTAAATTATACGTAGGTAACTATGATTTCTGGTTAGAATCAAGTGAGTTAGCTGCTAGACTTCAATCTGATCAAAATACTAAAAAAGAAGAAAAAGTGAAAGAATTACAAGCGTTTATTGCTAGATTTAGTGCCAATGCTTCTAAATCAAAACAAGCTACTTCTCGTAAAAAAACACTTGATAAGATTGAATTAGACGATATTCAACCTTCTTCACGTCGCTACCCATTTGTTGGATTTAAAGCTGACCGTGAAATTGGAAATGATCTTTTACAAGTTGAGAATATTTCTAAAACAATCGATGGTAAAAAAATCTTAGACAATATTAGCTTTACACTTAGAAAAGACGACAAAGCTGCTTTTATCGCTAAAGATGATATTACAACTACTGTTCTTTTCAAAATTATCATGGGTGAGATGGAACCTGATTCTGGTACTGTTCGCTGGGGTGTTACAACTAGCCAAGCTTATCTACCAAAAGACACGTCTCATGAATTTGATACAGATCAACCAATCGTTGACTGGTTACGTCAATATGCTTCAAAAGAAGAGTCAGATAATACTTTCTTAAGAAGTTTCTTAGGTCGTATGCTATTCTCTGGTGAAGATGTTCTTAAATCAGTTAATGTTCTTTCTGGGGGCGAAAAAGTTCGCTGTATGCTTTCTAAATTAATGCTTTCTAAAGCAAACGTCTTAGTTTTAGACGACCCAACGAACCATTTAGACTTAGAATCAATCACAGCTCTAAATGATGGTTTAATTGGCTTCAACGGTTCATTATTATTCTCTTCTCATGACCACCAATTTATCCAAACAACAGCTAACCGTATTGTTGCTGTTTCAGATAAAGGTGTTGTGGATCGTGCAGAAACAACGTATGATGCCTTTTTAGACAACGAAACTGTCAAAGAACAAATGAAACAAATATTTTAATTAGAGTGGATAA
>CAUQFM010000078.1:0-11016 GCA_963517295.1 uncultured Vagococcus sp. | reverse complement strand
CGCCAAAAGGTTACTTATTAGATAGTAAAGTTCAAGAATTAGAAATCATCAAAGACGCGACAACGAAAAATACAACAAGCATTACAGTAAAAAACGAACAGGAGAAACCAGAAAAACCTGTTAAACCCGAACCAACCAAACCAAATAAACCAAGTAAGGTAACATCAAACCAACCAATTGGTAAAACAACTCAAAAGAGAATGTTACCTAGAACAGGTGAAGTAGCTATGAATTACTTGGTAACGATTGGTTTAATTTTACTAGCTGTTCTTGGTTTAGTAACAGTATTGAGATATAAAAAAAGAACAAACAAATAATTAATAAATAAAAGCTCTGCTAAAGATGATGATAGTCTTTAGCAGAGCTTTTTAATATTAGTAGATTACTTTGTTAAATAATCATTTTTTAACAAATAATATAAGTTCATATCTTGAAAAGTATCATTAGTGAACTGCTCTTCTTTTAGTGTTCCGACAAGAGTGAATCCACATTTCAGAGCTACTTTATTGCTGGCAATATTTTTTGTGTCCGCTAAAAGAGATAGTTTATTTAGCTTTAAATCATCAAAAGCAATGTCACAAATTTTATTAACAGCAGTTGAAATAATACCTTTATTAATATAATCGGAATGAAGCCAATATCCGACTTCACCTAGTTTATTTTTCTCATCAATAAAATGAATGTCAATTGTTCCTACTAGTTTTCCTTCAAAATAAATCAGAAAGAGTCGATCGGTTCCGTTTGCTTCACCAGTGATTTTTGATTTCAAAAAATTAGTGGTGTCTGTACTCGTTTTAGTTAATTTGACAAAACTCAGAAATTTTTCTAGATGCTTACGGTCACTATCAATCAAATTAAAAAGTTTGTCTGAATGTTGCATTGTTGGTTGGACAAAAGAAATAGAATTAGAAATGGGTAATGTTAATAAATGGTTCATAGGATTGACCTCCTCATATTTTAAGTATTGTTATTGAGTATAGAAGATTGATGGATAAAAAGAAAGTTATTTCTTAAGAAAAAATAAGAATTCCTCAAGAATAAGTTTATACCTTAAAGAGCTATGCTTGTTAAGATTAATCTAGAGGTGATCGAAATGAAAAAAATAGTGAGTATTATTATTTTGTTTTTGTTAGTTGGAAGTGGTGTTATCTATTTATTTAATAATCATTTAGCGCTGGGTATTGGGGTAACTAATGAAGAAATGAAAATGAGTCAAAAGATGGAAGAGCAAACAAATATTAAGGCGAAAATTCATAGTCGAAACGTACTATTACAAAATTTAAACACAGGTGAAATTTTGATTGAAAAAAATAAAGATGAGAAAGTAGCAATTGCGTCTTTGACTAAATTAATGACTGTTTATCTATTGTTAAATTCAGAAAAAGATTTAAATCAAGAGGTAATGATGGAACAAAAAATAGTTGATAAACTAGTAAATGAGGGCGCATCTCTTTCAGGATATTTACCTGGAGATAATCTAACTATTAAAGATTTAGCCTATGGTATAGTACTTCCATCAGGAGGAGATGCTTCGATAACAGCAGCTAATCATGTTTCTGGTAGTGAAAAGAAATTTATAGAATTAATGAACCAAGAAGCAGAAACAATAGGGATGAAGAATACCCATTTTAAAAATGCGACGGGTCTCGATGCAGGTAATCACTACTCAACAGTTAGTGATCTGCAACTATTTATGATGGAAGCTTTAAAAAATCAACAATTTAAAGAAATTATGTTAACGACAACCTACCAAACAGCGGTAACTCCCTACAGTCCTCAAGGTTATTATTTAGAAAGTACACTATTAAAAGATACACCTGAATTAACAATAAGTAATGGTAAAATTCTCGGTGGAAAAACAGGATACACTGAAAAAGCTGGACAATGCTTGATTAGTCTAGCTGAAGTTAATAAGACACCTTACTTATTAATTACAACAGGAGCAGGAGGTAATCCCTTGACGGAACAATTAAATATGACTGATGCGAGATTACTCTATCAAAGTATTGGAAATAGTTGACAAATCTCTGGATGTTTTGTCTAATGAAATTAAGATAAAACATCAGAGAGGGCGTGTAGGGGCTGTGTCCAAAAATATATTATTAGTAGAAGATGAACAAGAAATTGCGAAGTTAATCGAATTGTACTTAAAAAACGAAGGCTTTAATGTTGTGGTTTGTTTTGATGGTTTAGAGGCCAAAGAAAAGATAATGAGTGGCGTTTTTGATATGGCGTTATTAGATATTATGTTACCCCATGTAGATGGTCTAGAGTTACTTCAATTAATTCGAGAAAATCAAAATTATCCGGTTATCATGTTGACAGCAAAAGATGATGAAATAGATAAAATAACAGGGTTATCATTTGGTGCAGATGATTATATAACAAAACCCTTTAAGCCGCTAGAGGTTGTGGCAAGAGTAAAGGCACAGTTGAGAAGATATAATCAGTACAATCAAAGTAAAGAAAAAGCGAGTCGGATTCTAGCAACAAAAGGCTTAGAAATGAATTTGGATAAACGATTAGTCACGCTAAATGAAGAAGTAGTAGAGCTAACCCCAAAAGAGTACGGTATTTTACAACTTCTACTAGAAAATAAAGGCGTTGCTTTAGATTCAGAAGCAATTTTTGAAGCAGTGTGGCAGGAGAAATATTATACAGCGTCTAATAATACCATTATGGTTCATATAAGACATTTAAGAGAAAAAATGACAGATGCAGTAGAAAAACCCAAATACATTAAAACGGTCTGGGGAGTAGGTTATAAAATTGACTAAACAAGCCAGAACTTCTTTTTTTAAAAGTTTATGTATTGTAATTATTTGTGCGATTGCTCTTTATTTTATGGCAACCCAAACGTTTATAGGAAAGGGCTTTGGTCGGGTTATTAGTGATACATTTATCACTTTTTCATCAACTCCTAGTGGTGAGATCAGCCAAGTAAATTGGTTTAAATTTAAATCATTTGTGATATCAATAGCCATTTTTGCGATTGTCATTGTAGGTGGGTTAACTTATTGGATTAGTCAGTATTTATTAAAAAAAGATCGACAGTATATTGTTCAATTATTAAAACAATCTTTAGAACCAGAAGAGTTACCAGAACTTGATTATGAGTATACTGAAATTCAAAATGAATTAGAAAAAATCAAATTAGCAAATCAAAAAAATCAAGAAGCACTATTGCAGGAAACACAAAGAACGAAGGATTTAGTTACTTTTTTAGCTCATGATTTACGAACACCATTAGCTTCTGTTATTGGCTATTTAAATCTACTAATTGATTCACCAGAGATTACGATTGAAACAAGAGCGAAATATTTAGGTATAGCTTTGGATAAAGCATATCGATTGGAATATTTGATTGATGAATTTTTTGATATTACAAGATTTAATTTTCAAAATATTGTTTTAGATTACTCAACATTTGATTTAAGTTTGCTACTACAACAATTGAATGAAGAATTTTACCCAATACTTAATAAAAAAGAACAAGTGTTAGAGATGACGATTCCTGAGACATGTTTAATTGAAGCAGATTCAACCAAATTAGTTCGTGTATTTAATAATTTACTCAAAAATGCCTCAGCCTATGGTTTTGAGGGCAGTGCAATTTGCTTAAATGTTTCTTTATCTAATGCTCAGCTAGAAATCTCTATTGTTAATGAAGGAAATACAATCCCACCAGAAAAAATTGAAGTGATATTTGACAAGTTTTACCGACTGGATAGTGCAAGATCCAGTAATAGTGGGGGAGCAGGCTTAGGACTTGCTATTGCTAAGGAAATTGTAGAAGCTCATAAAGGTGATATTAAAGCAATTAGCGAAAAAGGCAGTACAACTTTTGTACTACACTTACCACAAAAAGAGTGGTGAAAAAGACGTTTAGCTCCAAGCAACTGGAGGAACTGAAAAATAATCCGCGCTTTATGGATTTTTTATCAGTTGTGAAGTTGTCGAAGGAGTTGTCTTTATAACCCGGACTAAAAAAGAGTGGTGAAAAAGACGTTTAGCTCCAAGCAACTGGAGGAACTGGAAAAGGGTGATTCAAAAATTATTTTACTCCGAGCATTTGGAGTAGACCAATTTTTGGTTCACCCTTTTTAAAATTAGAATTTTTTCATAAATATTAAAAAATATTAAAAGTTAACCGATTAATTAACTATAGTAGGTTACAACTTTTTATAGTAAAAAGATTAAGTTAATTAGAATAATATTTTTTTATTAGTTTGTTTAAAAAAGGGGCTAAAAAAATATAACAAAATTAACTTTTTATAAGAAATAGATAGCCTAATATTGTTTAAAAAATAAAGAGTTAAAGGGTAGTGAGCAACTGAAAAGTTGTAATATTAAGGAGGAGAAATATGAAATACGGTTATTTAAAAATATTGGATGGGCAGTTACTACATTATGATAAGGAATTTTTTGATGCATATGAGGTAGATTCTTTAATTTTTGATCAGGCCGATGAGTCGATTAATCTAAAAAATGTGTTACCAAAGTTAACAATGGACGATGTGTTTATTGTTGAGGATTTTGCAGCATTAACCTATAGTTTGTCTCAGTTGGAAGAAACTATTAAGATTTTTCAAGAACGTTCAATCCGTTTAATTTCAATTTATCCTCGTTTTGATACAGCTGATAGTGAACATGCTTGCTTTTATGATATTTTAAGTGGTTGTTTAAGTGGTAGAAGAGATGTTTATAGTTGTGTTAACCGATCTCAAATAAAAAAACGTCAAGAGTTAGGCTTAAAACACGGCCGCCCAGGAATTGATACGAATTTGGTAGAAGAACTTAGATATCTTAGAAGTAATAAGCATCTTACTTACCGTGAAATCTCTGAGATAAGCGGCGTTTCACTGGGGACAGTTTATAAATATATAAAAAAAGAAGAATGTGGTTAAAGAGGTTTGAGGTGAGACAAAAGATGGTTTACGTCAAGTAATTGGAGTAGATTTTTAATCCCTTGACTATTAAGGTACATTCGTAAAGAAAGCCCGAAAATCTTAAAATTTTCGGGCTTTCTTTTTTTCTATGCAAATAAGTGAAGGTGGATCGTTTTTTTGATTGATGAATTGGTAATTCAAAACACTAAAATTCTCTTGAGGAAGTGTGGTAACAAAAGAGATGACTTCCTCTTTTTCAGCTTTACCTTCTTCATGACCATCATAGATAACTAAAATAATACGTCCTTTTTCAACAAGATGATCCATAAGGGCTTTTAGGGCAATGATCGTTGTTCTTTTTTGAGTCGTAATCTGTTTATCACTTTTAGGTAAGTAGCCTAGATTGAAAACAGCAGCTTTGATTGTTTGATCTACCATTAGAACATCGTTGATTGTTTCATGACCTTTTAAGAAGAGTGTCACTTGTTTATCACAATCATGTTTCTTTAATTTTTCAGCAGTGTTAATTAGAGCTTGTTCCTGTACATCAAAAGCGTAAACATGACCTGAAGTACCGACTTTTTCAGCTAGGAATAAAGTATCATTTCCGTTACCCATAGTAGCATCGACAACTTGATCGCCTATTTCGATAATGTCGGATAATAGCTCATGGCTATAGCGTAAAGAGTTGTTAAGCATGGATAATATCACCTGCTTTTCCTTTAGCGTAAATACCTTGATAGGTGCCTCGTTTTCTTAATTCAGTATCAAAACTATTTAACACTTCCCATTTCTTAAGACTCCACATAGGGCCAATAATCGTGTCTCTCGGAGCATCTCCTGTTAGACGATGAATAATAATGTCAGCGGGAATTATTTCTAACTGATCACAAATTAATTGTGTATACGTTTCTTGAGTTAGTAACTGCAACCGACCTTCTAAGTAGTCTTTTTCCATTTTAGTGTTAGTCATCAAATGTAGGAGGTGTAACTTAATTCCTTGAATGTCAGAATCAGTTACACAACGTCTTACATTTTCCATCATCATTTCATATGTTTCGCCAGGTAAGCCGTTAATTAGATGAGTGCAGACATTAATATTATGTAGACGTAGTTTCGCTACAGCATCTAAATACGTTTGATAATCGTGTGCTCGATTAATCATGTCACTGGTTTCTTCATAGGTTGTCTGAAGCCCAAGTTCTACCCATAAATAGAGTCGGTCATTGAGTTCAGCCAAGTATTCAATCACATCATCAGGCAAGCAATCAGGACGAGTTCCAATCGATAATCCCACAACGCCTTCCTCATTTACCACTTGTTCAAAACGGTGTTTGATTACTTCAAGAGGAGCATGAGTATTAGTGAAATTTTGAAAATAAACTATGTATTGGTTTGTATTGGGCCATTTTTTATGCATCTTATCCACTTCTTTTCGAAATTGAATAGGCAGAGGATCGCTTGGTGCGACCATCATATCGCCAGAACCAGATACGCTACAAAATGTACATCCACCGTGAGCAACTGTTCCATCACGGTTAGGGCAGTCAAAACCACCATCAATCGGGACCTTAAAAATTTTTTCATCAAACGTTTCTCTTAGAGCGTCGTTCCAAGTGTAATAACGTTTAGCATCTCCTTTTTTAAATGTAAACATTAAACTTACTTCCCTTCAAATTGTTGTGTGAAATCATACTTTTTAAAGTAAGGGTAAGAAAAGCATAACCAACTTGCTCCAATTAAAAAGCCACCTAAAACATCTGTTGGATAATGAACACCCACATAAATTCGGCTTGTTCCAATCATTAAAATAAGGAATCCTAGTAAAATTTGAACAGCTAAACGAATGTTTTTATTGGCTATTAATTTTGGCATTAAAAAGATGAGTGTTCCAAAGAAAAGCATGCTGCCAGAAGAATGCCCACTAGGAAAACTTTTACCAGAGGCTTCAACTAAATGTTCTACAGAAGGTCTTTCTCGGTTAAAAAATAATTTTAAAAGAACATTGCCAGCGCCTTGGATTAAAACAATGTTAATCATCAACCAATAAGCGGCTATTTTTTCTTTAAATTTGAATAACAGTAGAAAAGCAACTGCTGTGAGTAAAACAATTGTTACAGTATTACCAAATTTAGTAATATACGTGAAGAAAAATGTTTTTCCTTCTGTTAGATTTCCCCTAATAAGGTGAATGATAGGGCTGTCGATACCTGATAAAACGGCTTCGTTTACTTTTACGAAATAGGCAATTGCTGCGAAAAGTAAAAGAAACAAGCTTCCTGCATATTGCCAATATAGTTGTTTGCTTTTTGTCATAAAATCCTCCATAAATTAAAAATATAATGATAAAAAGCCCATTTTACAGGGCTCTTACTATTATAACATGATTTTTTTGATATTAATGGTCTTCATACTGTGTATCGTCGGAATCTAGCTCATTTATAGTGATATCACCATTTTTAGAATAGGCTTTAATTAAGGCGTCCCCTTTGTTACTAGCGAAAGTTGTTTCAGATGATAAATTTTTATTAAAAATAGAAAGTAGCCCATATTCTGTTTTTAAATCAATTTTATTTTTATTGTAAGAAGGCTTATCAAGTTCTATTTGAATAGAACCATGAGTAGATTCTAAGGAAACATCATGGGTTATATTGTTTGAATGATAAAAAATATCGCCATTCTTATTGTTAATAGTTGTGCTACCTTTAGTGTGATTAATTTCAGAACGTCCATTTTGATTAGTAATTGTCATATTTCCTTTAGTGTTAGAAGTAAAGACATCACCATTTTTTACTTTCATATCAAGTTCAGAAAAAACCGTATCTCTTGTTGAGAGAGTACCACTCGATGTATTGAGAGAAATATCTTTTTCAATCTTAGACTGAGAAACAGAGATATCTCCATGATGGCTGTCAACAATGAGTGATTGGGCAGAAAGATCATCAATGCCAACATAACCTCTCGTTGTTTGGATTTCTAGTTGAGATAATAATAGATTATTAACAGTAACATCCACTTTCTCCCCTTTGATAATTATTTTTTTGTATTTTTCAGGTAAACTTAGAGCGATACTATCATCAGAAATGTCTTCAAAAGAAAAGACAGAAGGTTGTAATCTTTTTTGTGGATTTTTGTTATCAATCGTAACTAACGTTTGTTTATCCTTTTTTTGAATATCCCAGCTAGTGGCGTCACTTTGTTTGTTGTTAAATGTCAAACCTTGTTTATTCATGTGAACATAGTCATCTTGTGATGGAGATAAATAAACAGTTGCCCCATTTTTTAGTCCTAGAACAAGTTCTTCTGAGCCATCATATTTGAATTTTTTATTGACCTCACTTGCTTTTCTTTCGACTTCAAGTTTTTGATAGAAAACAATACTACCAATCCCCCCACCAATAATTAATAAGAAGGCAAAGACTAAAATAAAAATTTTAAATTTTTTCATAGTGAACGATCCCCCCTTAAGACTTGGAAATTCCATTTTAAGTAAGTTTTAAATAAGTTAAAGCTTATTTTAGTAAAGGGGAGCATGATGAGTGAACCGATTAAGCCGATGCCGCATAAAACCAATGATAGACATAGTTGGAAGAAGCCAAAAGCGTTAATCGTCGTTAGAATAGAGAATAAGCCGATAAATGGACTACCAATAAAGCAAACAGTTAAAATCCAACCAACAAACAAGACAAGTCCCCAACAAAATATAAGCCAAAACATGAAAAATAGATTTAAAAAGAGGATTCCTGTAATTTGAAAAAAGCGAATAAAGCCAGAATCATGAGAAGAGCGTGTTTGCTGATTAGTGAAGTATGGGTGTTCTGTTTCTTCCATAGAATTTTCTTGAGTTGAAAATTCTAACCAATCATTGTTGTGAGTATTAGGCGTTTCTAGTTTCAAGTTAAATTCTTTTAAAACCGAAATAGCTATCTCTTTAGGTGAAGCTAGTTCTTTAGTAATTTGATATTCATTTAAGCCATTTGCTATTTTTTCAGCAAATAGATCTTCATATTTTTGAAGAATGATTTGCTGATCTGTTAAAGAGAGCTGGCGAAGGTGTAATTTTAATTCGATTAAGAAATGCTCTTTATTCATGAGTTTATCCTTCCTTGAATGTTTTATTAAGTTTAATATACCTTCAAAAGTAATTGATAACAAGGCACTTAGAACAAAATCGGGCTAAAGTATGAGCTGTTCGTTAATTAAAATATAGGGAAAAATAGGACTAGTTGTATGTCGAAGAGATTACAAATTATTACTACGCAGCGGAATGCCTTGCTATCTATTTATTGAGATGTTTTAATGGTATTATCTTTATAAAATGCAGTTTAAAAAAACGTGCTGTTTTTATTTCAATGATAAGGGATGGGAAATATAAATGAAAAAAAATGCTGAAAAAGAATTACTAACTAAGCAACCAGTTATTAAAAATGTATCACTTTTTGGTGTGACAATGATGATTTCTTCATCTGTTCTGATACCAGGAATTACAACAAAAGCTTACGCTGATGCTGCAAATGATTTGTCATCAGAAACATCAGAAAAAGTAAGCCAAGAAGTAGAAACAAAACAAGCCTCTCAAGACGAAGCGATGACATTAAATACGATTGAAACAGTGTCACAAATGACAGAAGAACAAAATAAATTAGATTTAGATATAACGTTAAATGTGCTACGTTCTGATAATTTAGAAACGACTATAAAAATATCACCTAATGTTAACTTAGTTTGGGATGAAACAAAAAATCAAATTAAAGATGAAACCGGTAATGTTGTGGGGACTTATACGTTTGATGAAGCCCTGAATCAAGTAAAGCTAACATTTGTTAAGGGTGGCTTTACACAGGCTAAGTTAGTCGTCCCAGTCTCTTTTAAAAAGTTTGAGCTAACGGATCAAACTATTACAGCTTCAATTGGGCAAAGCATGATATCAAAACATGTTTTAACTGAACGTAAGATAGAAGAAACTAGTGAAGAAAAAGTGATAGAGAGTAGTTCGTCAGAAAAAGAAGTTACCTCTGAAAGTACGACAGAATCGAGCTCATCTTCATCAAAGGAAGCTGAAACAACGTCTTCTAAAGAAAAAGAAGAACAAGCAACCTCAACAACTGAAAGTTCGTCTAAAACAAGTGACTCTACGACATCTACTACTAAAGAAGAACCAAAACCATCGACAGATAGTTCATCTTCAACATTAGAAAGTAAAGTGAGTGAATCAACTAGCACAACTACTTCAAAAGAAGAAAGTAAAGAAACAACAATAGAGGAAACAAAATCATCTGAAACAAAAGAGTCAACAAGCACAAAAGAATCGGAAGTAAAAGAAGTAAAAAAAGAAGAACCGAAAGAACCTAAACCAGCTATGAAAAGAGCTGCGGCAGCACCTGTTATGCAAGGTCCAATCGAGCCGATTGCGCCACCAAAACCAGCATCGTTTACGACACGTGCCGCAACGCCGCAAGCTCAATTTATAGAAGATACAGCATACCATGCACAGCAAGTAGCCGGATCAAATGATTTATATGCTTCAGTGATGATTGCCCAAGCTATCCTAGAAAGTGGGTATGGTTCAAGTACGTTATCATCACCACCAAATCATAATTTATTTGGTATTAAAGGAAGTTATAATGGACAGTCTGTTAACATGCAAACATGGGAGCATTTCAATGGACAAAATGTCATTATTAATGCTCAATTTAGAAAATATCCGTCATATCGTGAGTCATTTGAAGATAATGCACGTGTTCTAAAAACAACTTCTTTTTCTCCAGGGATTTATTTCTATTCAGGTGCCTGGAAATCAAGAACCAATTCTTATCAAGATGCCACGCAATGGTTGACGGGTAGGTATGCGACAGATCCAAATTATAATAATAAATTAAATAATTTAATTGTGACACATAATCTGACACAATACGATACTCCAGGTAGTGGTAATGGAAATTCAGGATCAAACAACAATAATAATAACAACAATAATAATTCAAATAACAACAACAATAATAACAATAGTAATGCAAGTACTCATACGGTAAAAAGTGGCGATACATTGTACGGAATTAGTTTAAAATATAATGTAAGTGTAGCGCAAATTAAGCAATGGAATAATCTAACAAGTGATACAATCTAT
>CAUQFM010000077.1:0-11142 GCA_963517295.1 uncultured Vagococcus sp. | reverse complement strand
TTTCTTTTTATCTACCTAAAATTTCTATTTACACAAAATATTTTACGCTATCAATTAACTGTAATAACTTGATTTATATAAGTTTAAATTAGAGCTTTTATTTTGAAAAGGTGTTCATTTTGTTCAATAAACGGATATAAGTCTTTTGTGTAAGGTTATTTAAATATAAAAAGACTATTTATGAGTAAAACAAAGCAATAAAAGTTGAAAAAAAGATAACAAGCAAGTATAATTGGTTAAACAAAGAATAAAAAATATTTCACAAGAAAAAATGTTTATTTTAGGCTTTTTCATCAATATTAGTGAAAAGGATTTTTATGGTTTTTTTATAAAGAGATAATAAACACAAAGTGAATATAAGTGTCCAAGACGAGTGGTTTCTGATTTTTTTAACAAAAGAGAATAGAGTTAAGTTATTTAAATTAATAAATTTACGAACATTTGTGAATCTAAATACAATTTAGATTTTTTATTATATAGATATTATATTAGGAGGAAAAAATAATGAAAAAAGCAACAATGGTAACAACTTTCGCAGCATTAACACTAGGAATGGTTGGTTTAAACACAACGGTATTAGCGGCAGAAGGTAATGCTAAAACAACGAATGGTGAAGGAACAATCAAATATAAATCAGATACTAAACCAGTTGATCCAGTCGATCCAGAAAAACCAGTTGATCCAGTGGACCCAGGTGAAGGCGGAGGAAACACAGACGAAGGTGATCTACGTGTAGATTTTGTGTCACATTTAAGATTTGGAGAAAAGGATATTACTTCAAGTGAAGGTATTTACATGGCAGCTCCAACAACTGTAACGAACAAAGCAACGAAAGAAAAATCAGAACGTGGAAATTACGTACAAGTAACTGACAAACGAGCAGTTAAAGACGGTAAATCAAAAGGTTGGACACTACAAGCGAAATTAAACCAACAATTCCAAACAACAGATGCTAAAAACAAATTAACCGGCTCAACATTAACGTATATGAACCCATATTTAGGCTCTGTTAAAAATGAAGTGTTAAATGTAGAAAAATCAGTCTTATTAACAGAAGAAAATGGGTATCAAAAATTTGTTGATGCTAAAGCAGGGCAAGGTTGGGGAACATATACGTTAGAATTTGGTCGTCCAGCAGTTGAAGCGAAAGAAGCAACAATGGATAAAAGCATCCAACTTAACGTTCCAGCGAACACGCCATTATCAACAGAAGAATACAAAGCTCAAATCACTTGGACAATTGCTGAAATTGATGGTGTTTCAGAATAAATAAAACTATAAGGAGGAATTAGAAAATGGATAGACATAAATTTAAAATAGTTATGACTAGTTTAGTGATGTTCTTTCTTATTTTATTTTTTAATTCCTTACACGTCTCAGCAATCGACGTCTATGATGAGTCGGGATTAATAAAAGCGCTAGAGTCCTCTGGCAATCAAACGGTAGTTGTAAAAAATTCAATTAGTTTGAACACTCGGATTGATATTAGTAGTAACAAAACATTAGATCTTGATAATAATATAATCATAGCAGCAACAGGTAAGTTTAAAAAATCAGGTGGGTTTAATTTAAGTGCTTCAAGCAATCTAACTGATTTTACTGTAAAAAACGGGACATTAGCGGGAGGACCTGATGTTGGATTAGGAGGATATAATAATGAAGCTGGCTTGATTTATGCAGATTCTAATGCGTACAATCTAACGGTTACCGCACAAAATATTACACATACAAACAGTGGTTTCTTTAAAGGACGCAGTAGTGATATTGTTTTTAAAGGTAAAATGCAGTTAAAAAATAGCTATTTTAATGCTCGAGCATTAAATATTATGATGTATGGAAACCCTGATGATCCCAATGATCCTGATAATGTTGATTTTTATGGATATGTGGATGCTTCAGGAAACGGATCACAAGATGCTACAGGTACAGCGGGTCTCAATCTTTCTTTTGATGGACGAAGTGAAAATTCGGCAGCTAAAGTGGGAGTGCCTAATAAGATATTAAGTATTCCCAAAAATGCTAAAGTAAAATTAAAAAATGATAGTGTGGCAAATCTAGATTTCATGAACAATGTTGGGAATTTTTCTCAGCTTAATTTAGATGGCGAGCTTGAAGCAGAAGCAGAAGGAAGTTCTTTAAGAACAACGTCTTCTTTAAGGTCAGGAGATGCTGGGACAAAGAGTGATCAAGCAGAGATTAATGTGAATCCTGGATCAATATTCAAAATAGCCACATTGAACTCACGAGTAAATACTGGTGTTATTTACACTTATTCTCTTGATATTAATGTTAATGATCCGCTCGTATTTGATATCAAAACACTTTCATCAGGTTTATTTTTCAAGGGTTGGTCAGGTAGAAATGATAATAATTTTAGATTATATAATACAGATGTTGCTGTTTGGAGTAAAGATTCAAAAGGCGTTGGTAATCCAGTTAATCTTTGGCAAAATGTCGATTGGTTAACACTGGAAAATTTTTATTACAATATGAAAGATAAAACTTATTTTCAACAATTGAATTCAAGCAATTCCGATATGCGACAAAATTTTTACTTAAATAATTACAGTCGTATTTCTAATGATGTCACGTTACCTACAGTTGTTCCAGATAAATCTTTTCAAAAAGATAGGAATTATCGAATCGACAATAATCAAACAAGTCTTTATGGAAAGGCCAATTATTTATTACCAGATGGAACTTTATCTCATACTCCGGCAAGTAATTCTTTTGTAAGCATAAAAGTAGGCACGATTAACCAAACTGTATTAACAGACTCGCAAGGAAATTGGCGTTTTGATAAGTTAGATCTAAGTAAAATTAGTGGAGGAACATCCATTGAGTTGTCGGTTACAGATTTAGACAAACGTTCTAGTCGAAAACCAGCGATGGTCATAGTAGATGATAAAACACCTCCAAAAGCTAAACCTAAATTAGTAAAAACATTGCTAAAAGATTATAGTTTTATCTCCTCTGCAGCTAATGCTATTACAGCACCGACAGATGAAACAAGTTCTTCGAATGAAATGACAAAGAAATTTGTGGATTCGGCGAATAGTTTAAAAGAGAAAGCAGAAACATTTGGTTTGAAAGAACTTCCAGTGAGCCTCTCAGATAAAGCTGGAAATGAGGTTATTATTCCTTCTAAACTTCTTGTCACAGATACTCTAACAGCTAGTGGATTGGTTATTGGTCATGATTTTAAAGTACCATATGAAGAATGGTTAGCTATGTCTGATGCTCAAAAAAGGCAAAAAATAATTGAGCTAGGTGAGGTAACAGGATGGTCTGTTATTGGTGATACAGTGACAGATGTTACTTCTGATACTGCAAAACTATTAGTAACATATGATAAAAGCAAGTGGAAGCCATTAGACATAGTTGATATCACATTAGCTGTTGGAAACTATTCGAAAAAAATAAAAGTAACTTTAGATATAAAAGAGTTTAAAACAACGATTAAGTATTTGGATAAAAATGATAAAGTAATTGCTCCAACTCTGGAGGAAAATTTATTGCCTGTAACTAACTATACTCGTTCTGCAGCTCATATTCCTGGCTATCAAGTGGTTAAAGTTGTGGAAGATAATGAAGAAAGCAGACTGGTTAATGAAGATAATATTGAATTTGAAATGGGTAGTGCTGAAAAAAATATTATTTTTTATTATCAAGAAATTCAATTTAAACCAGATTTGCTAGTTGACGCAATCAGTACAGCTCAAAGAGAGAAGTTAAACTATTCATTAACAGTCTCAAGTGGTATGGAGTATGATAGTAATCAATCGGTATTGGAATATAAGAACTTTACAATTGATATTCCAATTTCTGAAAATTTAGAATCGATTTCTAAATTAGTTATTAAGAACGAAAAAAATGAAGAAGTTGGCAGTGGTTCTTACAATGAAACTACTAAGAGTATGATTGGAAAATTAACTAAAAGCGTTAAAAATACAGAAAAATTAACAGCGATATTTACTGCTCAAGTCAAAAATGAAGCGAAAACAGGGCAAGTGATAACTGAACAAGCACGAGTAGTAGCAGATTATGAAGTGAACAACAAAATAGTAAAGATTGAAAAAAAATCAAATAAAGTATCAACAAAAATAGTTGGTGGCTTAAAATTAGTATCAGCTCCAGACAAAATCGACTTTGGCGAAATGAACCTGACAGATTATGATTCGGTCGTTGGTGTGGGTAAGCATGATATTCATCAAGGTGAAGGTTTAATTGTCGAAGATACACGAGAAGAAAAAGCACCCTGGGTTTTAAATGCAGTTGTATTAAAAGATATGACATTGAACGGGGCAACAAAGAACGATGTGATTTTAAAAGACGCCCTTATGTATCATTATAATAATCAGAATATGGTGTTGCATTTAGGACAACCAACCACCGTCTTTGATAGTAACAATCAAAATAATAGTGTGAATCTAGATGAGATGAGTTTATACCGAATTTCTGATAAATGGGATAAATCAAATGAAAAAGATGGCTTAAAATTAAAAAGTCAGCAAATTCCTGATATTGGAACGTACAATGGCGTTATTGAATGGCGTATAGAAGATACTGTTGAATAGAGGAGAAAAATTGATGAACTTAATTAAATTTAATAAAGTTATTATTTTTTTCAGTATTTTCTTTCTCTGGTTACTTTTATCTGATACAAAAGTGTTGGCAACAGGAAAAAATTCAATCATTCGAACAGAAGGTGAAATTGAGTTTTTTCAAGAAGATGACAAATTAAGTTCATCGTATTTAAAAAAAAGAGCTGAAAATTTCAAACAAATGTTACCTCGAACAGGAGAAAAAACTAATGATAACTTATCTTTTTTAGGTATATTTTTGATAAGTGGTGCTGCTTTCTTCTATAAAAATAGAAAATTAGAAGGAGGAGACGATTGTTAAAAAAATAAATATTCTTTTATTAAGTGTAAGTTCTGCATTAGTACTTGGTTGCCAGATAACTTTTGCTGATTTTGACACATCAAATGGTGCTGGTTCAATTAGTTATGAAGCTAAAGATAAGCCAACACCACCAGTTGATCCAGAAGATCCAGATAAAATAGTCGATCCTGGAGAGGGTGGTAAAAGTGCTGGGCTTCTAAGGTTAGATTATGTTCCAAATCTTAAATTCGGTTCTAAAGCCATATCCGATAAAAATATGGTTTATGAAGTTAAGGCACAAACGTTTAATGATATGGCAACCGTTAGGCCCAATTATATTCAGGTAACTGATTTAAGAGGAAGCATGGCAGGTTGGAATGTGACCGTTAAACAAGAAACGATGTTTGAGAATGTAATAACTCATACACCGCTTAAAGGGGCTATTTTATCATTTGATAAACAATGGGTTAATTTTGGAAGTGCTTCTAAAGACGCAAAAAAACCAACTGTCAAAAAAGATGCCATTAAAATTGATGAAATAGGTGCTTCTTATCCAATTGCCACAGCGGATAAAGGGACAGGAGCTGGCACTTGGGTGATTAATTTTGGCTCAACAGGCAAAGTTAATCATCGTGAAAATACACTAGAACCTATCGAAACTTCTTCTCAAGAAAACTCAAAAGCAGTGAAGGGATTTACAAATTCTGCTATTCAATTGTTTGTACCAGGAAACACAAAAAAAGAGCCTGGAAAATATAAAACAGTGATAACTTGGACGATTTCCGAGTTGACATAGATAAAAGTAATGTAAAATATTAGGAGGAAAAAATAATGAAAAAAGCAACAATGGTAACAACTTTCGCAGCATTAACACTAGGAATGGTTGGTTTAAACACAACGGTATTAGCGGCAGAAGGTAATGCTAAAACAACGAATGGTGAAGGAACAATCAAATATAAATCAGATACTAAACCAGTTGATCCAGTCGATCCAGAAAAACCAGTTGATCCAGTGGACCCAGGTGAAGGCGGAGGAAACACAGACGAAGGTGATCTACGTGTAGATTTTGTGTCACATTTAAGATTTGGAGAAAAGGATATTACTTCAAGTGAAGGTATTTACATGGCAGCTCCAACAACTGTAACGAACAAAGCAACGAAAGAAAAATCAGAACGTGGAAATTACGTACAAGTAACTGACAAACGAGCAGTTAAAGACGGTAAATCAAAAGGTTGGACACTACAAGCGAAATTAAACCAACAATTCCAAACAACAGATGCTAAAAACAAATTAACCGGCTCAACATTAACGTATATGAACCCATATTTAGGCTCTGTTAAAAATGAAGTGTTAAATGTAGAAAAATCAGTCTTATTAACAGAAGAAAATGGGTATCAAAAATTTGTTGATGCTAAAGCAGGGCAAGGTTGGGGAACATATACGTTAGAATTTGGTCGTCCAGCAGTTGAAGCGAAAGAAGCAACAATGGATAAAAGCATCCAACTTAACGTTCCAGCGAACACGCCATTATCAACAGAAGAATACAAAGCTCAAATCACTTGGACAATTGCTGAAATTGATGGTGTTTCAGAATAAAAAGTTTTACAAACATTATGATTTATATATATAATCAAAGGAAAGTACTAGAATGTTAATTTTAGTACTTTTTTAACATATTAGATTAAAAAGAGTGGGGTGCTTTTATGAAAAATTTTAAAAAAGTAATAGTAATGCTTACGTTATTCTTTGTTGGGATAACTATTTATACATCTTCAGTGTCGGCCGAAGAAACGAATAAAACGGGATTTACGAAACGTGTGATCCATCCGGATAATCAACTTACAGATGGTGAAGCTTTGAATTTATTGATGAAACCAGGACAAAAACAAAAAGTAACAGTTGAGTTGAAAAATTTTTCTGATAAGGAAACAACAATTGAAGTGAAGTTAAGTGGTGCTAGAACAAGTGGTTCAGGTAGTCTAGAGTATGGACCTAGTGACTTTAAAAAAGATAAATCAATGGAATATGATTTGCCTGATTTAGTGACAGTTCCTAAAGAAGTAAAAGTACCAGGAAATGCTACTGCAGATTTAATTTTGGATATCACTATGCCGGAGTCGTCTTATGAAGGTGTTGTCACTGGTGGGATTGAATTAATGGAAAAAGGCAAGGTTATGGAGAGTGAGAATGAAAAAGGAGCATCGATTGATAATAAAATCGCCTTTTTATTTGGAGTAAGTCTTAGAATGGATGAAAAAAAAGTAAAACCAGACTTTGATTTAAGAAAAGTTTATCCAGGACAATCTAATTATCGAAATGCTATATTAATTGATTTAGGTAGTACACAAGCGATGATTGCTAGAGATATGGTTTTAAATGTAGATATCAGTAAAAAAGGAAAAAAAGATATCTTGTATACACGTAAGAAAAAAGAGGTGTCCATTGCGCCTAATTCAATCCTGTCATTTCCAATAGGACTCGATGGAGATATGATGAAAGCAGGTAAGTACACAGCAGATGTTTTATTAAAAGGTTATGATCGAGAATGGCATTGGACACAAGATTTTGAAATTACCAATGAACAAGCAGATTCTTTTAATAAGTCTGATGTTTATGCCGTTCAAGATAATGGAATCAATTGGAAACTTATTTTAGTAATTGTTTTTCTAATTTTATTATTACTACTTATTATTTACTTAATTGTCAGACGAATTAATAAAAAAGAAGAAGAGAACATAGATAGTGGAGTGAAAAGAATTAAAAAAAATAAAAAATCTTCTAAGTAGTATGGTGAAAGGCGTGAACTAAATGCACGATAAATTAGATTGGCTAATTATCAGTGGAATATCTTTGACGATAATTACACTCGTTTTATTTATTTTTAGTTTAATTCATTATTTTATTATGGGAAAAGAAATAAAAAAATTAGATAAAAACAAAAAGAAATATAAACGAAAAATGGATAGATGGAAAACAAAAAGAAAAAGGCTGATAAAAACTAGAAAAGCATATTTAACTAGCAGTTTATTGCTTATATTAGTAATGATTTTAATTGGTGGCAGTACAGGTTATGCTAGATTTTACCAAATGACTAATTTAAGCAAACAAGATACAGAGACATTTGCTTTATCTTATTATTTAATTGACAAGTTGGAAGAACATGTGGAAAAAAGCTCTGAAGAAAATAATGAAAAAATGGATAATAATATTCAAGAACTAGCCCAAGAATTAGCCTCCTTCTCCTCAAAAAAAGCCAGCAACAAGTTTGGGCAGGAAGGCCAAGTTTTACTAAATAAATACTTTACTCAAATTGGTCAATTGGGAATTAACATTGGTTCTCAAAATTATTCTGAGCAGCTAAAGTTGGAAGGAACATTGGATGATACGTTATCTGATGTTAGTAAGATTAAAGTACTTCAAAAGCAATTGATAGATAAATTTGAAATCAAAACGGCAACTTTAAATTAAAAAATAAAGTTAAAGAGAGATTATTATGAAAAAAAAACAAACTAAAAAAATTAAAGGACAATCTAAAAATAAAAAAAGAAAACATAAAAAAAAGAAATTTAGTTATAAACTACTAGGAATGATTGTTTTAATAACGGCAATGTTTTACTGTAGTGTTTTCTTTTTACTGTTTACTATAGGTAAAATGGAAGGGCACTCGATGGAACCTACGATAGGAAGTAATCAAAAAGTTCTTATCAATCGTCATGCGTCATTTAAACGATTTGACTTAGTATATGTAAAATCACCAAATAAATCGGGTGAATATTCTATCAAACGAGTCATAGGTTTACCAGGAGATAATCTTTCTTATCATGAAGATGAGTTAACCATTAACGGAGAGCAAAAAATAGAACCTTATTTAGATAGTCAAAAAAAACAGTTAAAAAATGTGGTTTTAACGAATAATTTAGAATTGTTAGATGTTACTGGAGAAAGTATTGTTCCTAAAGATAGCTATTTTTTAATGGGTGATAATCGAGGGAATTCCGTTGATAGTAGAAATTATGGTACAGTAAAAAAAGAACTGATTGTAGGTAAAGTTTCATTAGAATTGTTTCCTTTAAAATAAAATTTGGACTAGGAGAGGTAGATGGAATAATGAACAAAAAAAACAGGCATCTATTGATCATTGTGTTATTTTTTTTGATAGTATTCAAACTTAGTCAAATATCAGTTGTCGCAGAGGAAACTTTTTCTTTTTCCTACATGAATATTTTACCAGATAATCAAATCAAAGAAACAAAAGGTAATTCTTTTGATTTGTTAGTAAAAGAGGGACAAAATCAGGTATTAGAATCACAAATAAAAAATGAAACTAATCAAGAAATTACTGTAGGCATATCTATTAATGATGCGACAACAAGTTCGTCAGGGACGATTAATTATGGACCATCAAAAGATAAATTATTATCAGAAGCTAACCCAAAATTGACGGATATTTTAAAAGCACCAACCCAAGTTACTTTGAAACCAAAAGAAACGCAGACAATTAAATTAGAGCTTAAGGTACCAGAAACTTCATTTCAAGGAATTATTTTAGGTGGTATTCATTTAAAAGAACTTCAACCGAAAGAAAAAAAACAAGAAACAACAGGTATTGATAATGAATATGCTTATGTTTATTCGGTAAGATTAAGAGAAACAGAGAATGAAAAAAAAGCTAAGCCTGTTTTTGAGAATAGAAAAAGTTATATTGATAAGGATAATATATACATATCTTTTGTTAACAAAACACCTGAGGTTATAAAAAATATAACAGTAGAGATGGGTCTTTATCAAAAAAAATCAGATAAAATTTTATCTGAAAAAACAGTTAAAAATTATAAAATGGCACCTTATTCTATTATTAATATTCCATTTGAAATGCCGGAAATTGCAAAAAATAATGAAATAAAAAGGACAAAGACTAAGATAATTGTAGAGGGTCAAGAGTGGCTTTTTGAAAATGAGTTAGAGCAAATAAAAGAAGTAAAAAATAAAGAGGATTTAGAAATCAAACGTGAAAAAATAAAAACATTAAATCTCTTGATAGTGGGATTATTATTGATAAGTTTTATCGGTTTCGTTTTCTTAATTTATTGGTTTATTAGACGTAAAACAAAAAAACACTGAGATTTCAGTGTTTTTTCTATTTATTCAACGTCCTCACAATATACACTTCCTGACAAAAACCCTTCAAAGAGTTAGCTACATGTAGCGCGCGTGAGTACTTATCGCATAAACCAATGACTGTGGGTCCGCTACCACTCATAACAGAAGCATCCGCACCAAACTGAATCATTTTATCTTTAATGTGCTGGACAACAGGAAATTTAGCTGTTGTGTAATCTTCTAATGAGTTACCTAAATATCGTGTCATTTCCAAGTAGTCATTTTTTTCAATACTTGTTTTTAACTTTTCAATGTTTGGGTGACTTAATGATTCTGCCTCTATTTTAGAAAAAACACGAGGTGTGGAGACACTTATTTTTGGTTTTACTAGCACAACCCAACATTGTGGGATTGGGCTAGTAAGGGGTGTGACAATTTCACCTAAGCCAGTGACTAAGGCTGTATTACCTTGCAAACAAAATGGGATGTCTGTGCCAATCGGAATCGCTAGCTGTGTTAAATCCTCTAAGGTAGCGTTTAGATTGAACAAACGATTAACTCCTCTAAAAGTGGCGGCAGCATCACTACTTCCACCACCCAATCCAGCAGCAACAGGAATATTTTTATCAAGCTCAACATGAATACCACCAGGGAATTTGTAATATTTTTTCATCGCTTCGATGGCTTGAAAAATATTATTTTTCCGATCTGTAGGTAAAAACCCACTATTGGTTTCGATTATTATTTTTTCTTCCTGGATTGGTTGAAAGGTTAAACGGTCAGCTAGATCAATGCTAGCCATAATCATTTCAAGTTCATGATAACCATCGTCTCGTTTATATAAAACATCTAAGCCGAGATTTATTTTTGCGGGTGCTTTTTCGATGATTTCCATTAGGTTCTCCTCCTCATCTACTAAATCATATAATTGTCTTAATTATACATGAAAAAAAAAGACTTTTAAATCATTGTCAAAAAAAAGAAGAAATAGTGGTCAGCTATTTCTTCTTAAGTCCTTCCAGTTGCTTGGAGCTAACCGATTTTTTTATCACCTATTTGTAGTCGGGAGATAAAAGTCTGCTCTTTCGGCAACTTCACTAATAGCAATCAGTCTAAAAAGCAGACTGTTTGCTATTACCTCCAGTTGCTCAGAGCAAA
>CAUQFM010000076.1:0-11149 GCA_963517295.1 uncultured Vagococcus sp. | reverse complement strand
AAGTTGGAAATGATGCAACATATTGGTTAACAGAAGCAATTAAAATCCATGCCTAAAAAAGAAGCTTGCCGAAATTCGGTAAGCTTCTTTTTATCAATAGTTACTCAGAGCTAATCGCCTGTTTCACTACCCTATTCTAGTCGGAGTTCAAAAGGCAGCTCTTCGGTAACTTCACCAAATCAACTCAATCCAAAAAGCGGATTGGTTTAATTTACCTCCAGTTACTCAGAGCTGGTCGCCTGTTTCACTACCCTATTCTTTAATTAATGTTTCTAATCCTACAATCATCATTTCGTCGAATGTTGATTGACGTTCTTCTGATGTTGTTTCTTCACCTGTTACCATGTGATCACTAACAGTCATTAAAGCTAAAGCTTGAACGCCATATTTTGAAGCTAAGTAATACATAACTGCTGCTTCCATTTCTACAGCTAACACACCATGCTCACCAAGTTTGAATGTATCCGATAAATCATCTTTGTAGAAGCTATCATCAGATAAAACATTTCCAACATGGATATTAAAGCCATGTTCTTTTCCGATACCATAAGCAGTTGATAATAAATCATAATCAGCAATTGGAGCAAATGTATGATTTGGGAAATCAGCTTTCATGAAGGCTGAATTAGTCACAGCTCCTTGAGCAAGAACTAAATCACGAACATGAACATCTTTTTTAAGAGCGCCACATGTTCCTACACGTAATAATTTTTTTACATCATATTCACGAATTAATTCATTAGTATAAATTGATGCTGAAGGAATTCCCATACCAGTTCCTTGAACCGATACTTTCACTCCTTTATAAGTTCCAGTAAATCCAAGCATACCGCGAACTTCATTGTAACAAATTGGGTTATCTAAGAATTTTTCTGCAATGTATTTTGCTCTTAAAGGATCACCCGGTAATAAAATTTTATCTGCAATTTCGCCTTTTTTAGCGCCAATATGTACACTCATTATAGGTCTCCTTAAACTCGTTCTAGTGTGCGTTTTACTAACTCTTTAAAGTCAGCTTTCACGCGTTCTGTTGTTTCTACTACTTCTGCATGGTTTAAGTTAGCTTGCATACCAGCTGCTAAGTTAGTCACACAAGTAATTCCTAAAACACGCATTGACATGTGGTTAGCAACAATAACTTCTGGGACAGTTGACATACCAACAGCATCAGCACCTAAAACACGTGACATTCTGATTTCAGCAGGTGTTTCATAAGTAGGACCTGAATAGCCCATGTAAACACCTTGTTGTAATCTAATTTTAAGCTCAGTCGCTACTTTTTTAGCTACTTCACCGTAAGCTTTGTCATACGCTTCTGACATATCTGGGAAACGAGGTCCTAAGTCATCTTCATTTAAGCCCATTAATGGGTTATCACCTGTATAGTTGATTTGGTCAGTGATTAACATTAAATCTCCAGGCGCAAATGATGTATTTACACCACCAGCCGCATTTGTTACAACTAATGAATCAGCTCCTAAAGCTTTCATCACACGTACTGGGAAAGTGACAGTTTGCATTGAGTGACCTTCATAATAGTGGAAGCGTCCTTGCATGGCTAACACTTTTTTACCTGAAAGAGTTCCATAAACTAATTGTCCCGCATGTCCAACCACTGTTGATACTGGGAAGTTTGGGATTTCTTCATAAGGAATGACTACTTTATCAGTAATTTCATCCGCTAATTCACCTAAGCCTGATCCTAAAATCAAACCAAAATCGATTGAACTAACACCTTTATTTTTGATATATTCTGCTGTTTCTTTTAATTTTTCACTTAATGTCATTGTATGTAACTCCTTATTTTAATTGATCTAAAAAGCTTGTTCCGTTTTCTGTTGATTTTACACCAAAGTTTTCAGCGATTGTTGCTGAAATATCCGCATAAAATCCTTGTTTAAGGTTTCCTTGACCTGTCATTTTTTTGCTGTAAGCAAGTAATGGCACATATTCTCTTGTATGATCTGTTCCTGGGAAGGTTGGATCATTACCGTGGTCTGCTGTGATTAATAATAAATCATCTTCGCCCATTGCATTATATATTTCAGGTAAGCGTGCATCGAAATCTTCCAACGCTTGACCATAGCCCTTAACATCACGGCGATGTCCGAATAAAGCATCAAAGTCCACTAAGTTAGTAAAACTTAAACCAGTGAAATCTTCTTTCATTACATCTAATAATTTATCCACGCCGTCCATGTTAGATTTCGTACGAACGGTAGCAGTTGTTCCTTGACCATTAAAGATATCGTTGATTTTACCAACAGCAATCACATCTTTACCTGCTTCTTTTAATGAATCTAAAACAGTTTTTCCAAATGGATCTAACGCATAATCATGACGATTAGGTGTACGAGTAAAGTTTCCTGGTTCACCAACATAAGGACGAGCAATGATACGGCCAATCATATATGGGTCATTTTTAGTGTATTCACGTGTGAACTCACAAATTTTGTATAATTCTTCTAAAGGAATAATGTCTTCATGAGCAGCAATTTGAAGAACTGGATCAGCAGATGTATAAATAATTAAATCCCCTGTTTTCATTTGTTCTTCACCAAAATCATCAATTACTTTTGTACCGCTATATGGTTTATTTGCTCCCATGATAACTCCACGGCCTGAAAATTCAGTAATCTTATCTAATAATTCTTGAGGGAATCCGTCTGGGAATACTCTAAAGGGTGTTTCAATATTTAATCCCATAATTTCCCAGTGCCCTGTCATTGTATCTTTACCAACAGAAATTTCTTCTAATTTCGTTGCATAACCTTTGTGATCTGCTACCGCTTGAACGCCTTTAAGTGGTTCAATGGTTCCTAGTCCTAAATTTTCCATGTGAGGAATAGTTAATCCAGCAACCTCTGCAATATGACCTAATGTATGACTTCCTAAATCACCAAATTTTTCAGCATCTGGTGCTTCTCCAATACCAACTGAATCAAGTACTACTAAATGAACTCTTTTAAACATATAGATCTGCCTTCTTCCAAAAAATTTTGTTTATAACAAACGTGCCAAAGAAAGTTTCCCTGGCACGTTCATAATTATTTTGATTTCACATAGGTTTTTCCAATAGCTTTTGGTCCTTGTGATTTACCAATAAATATTACTAGTACGAGTACTGTTAATACGTATGGTGCTGCTTGTAAGTAAACAGCAGGTAATTCTTTAATACCTGGAATTAAGTTTCCGATAACAGCTAAACTTTGAGATAATCCAAAGAAGATTGCCGCAAACATTACGCTGATTGGGTTCCATTTACCAAAGATCATTGCTGCCATTGAGATAAATCCTTGTCCTGCAATTGTTGAAAGTGAGAACTGACCTGAAATTGATTGAACAGCTACAGCTCCCCCCATACCACCTAGGAAACCTGAAATTAACACACCCGCATATTTCATGCCGTAAACATTAATTCCTAAAGTATCCGCAGCTTGAGGATTTTCACCAACTGCACGTAATCTTAAACCAAATTTTGTTTTAAAGATGACATAATAAGCTAAAATCGCTACTAAGATTGCTACATAAGCTGGTGCTGATGTATCTTTAAAGAAAATTTGACCAAGAATTGGAATATCTTTTAAGATTGGAAAACTAAATTTACCAAATGTTTGTTTGATCATATCCGTTTGTCCATGACCATCAAATAACATTTTAGTTAAGAATACTGTTAATCCTGGAGCCATTAAATTGATAACTGTACCACTGACGATATGGTCAGCACGTAAGTTGATCGTTGCCACAGCGTGAATTAGTGCGAATAAAATTCCTACAAACCCACCGAATAACATCGATATCCAAGGTGTCATTGAGCCAAAAGTACTTGCTGAGTAAAGGTTAAAGATTGTAGCGCTAAACGCACCAACAGTCATAATTCCTTCTAACCCAACGTTTACTACACCACTTCGTTCTGAGAAAGTTCCTCCTAAAGCTGTAAAGATTAAAGGAGCTGAATACACCAATGCTGATGAGACAATAATTGCTAACATTGATACCATGTCTTACGCATCTCCTTTCTTAATCTCTTGTTTTTTAGGTGTTGCTTTATCAAGTAAGTAACGAATAGCATAGCTGATACCTACGAAGAAGATGATTGAAGCAATAACGATTTCCACGATTTCATTTGGTACACCGGCACTACCTGGCATACTAAGTCCACCAATTTTTAATACTCCAAATAATAATGCTGAAACTAAAATTCCGATTGGGCTACCACCACCAAGAAGTGATACAGCCATACCGTCAAATCCAATTGTTGGTACTGAACCTAATACATAAAGGTTTTGGAATGTTCCTAATCCTTCAACAACACCACCCATACCAGCTAAACCACCAGAGATTAACATTGCTAAAACAATATTTTTCTTAGCGTTCATACCAGCATATTCAGAAGCATCTGGATTTAAACCTACGGAACGTAATTCAAAACCTACTGTTGTACGATTCATTAATACCCATACAACAAAAATCATCAATAGGGCTAAGAAAATCCCCATATTCAGACGAGAACCGCCTGTCATTTGTGTTAAGAAATCTGCTCTTAAACTTGCATTTTGACTAATTTGTGCCGTTGTATCTGCATCGTTTGTAAAGACGTTACGTACTAAATGATTGCTAATATGTAAGATTGTATAATTTAACATAATTGTTACGATAACTTCACTTGTTCCAAATTGTGCTTTTAAGAATCCTGCAATCCCTGCCCAAAAAGCGCCTGCTAATGTTCCTGCAATAATACATAAAGGAACTAGAATAGCTTTTGGTAAATCTGGGAATAACATTGCTAACCAAATGGAAACGATCCAACCTGACAAAGCTTGACCTGACAAACCAATATTGAAGAATCCAGCTGTATTAGCTACAGCAAATCCTAAACCGGTTAAAATTAATGGCGTTGCTAGACGGATAACTTCACCAATATTATATGTGCTACCTAAAGCACCATTTAACATTGCGCTATAACCTTCTACTGGGTTATATCCAAACACTAACATAATAATTGCACCTAATAATAATCCGAATAAGACAGAAAGAACTGGCACCGCTAAATTTTTGATTGTTGATTGTTGCTTACTCACTAGCTTCAGCCCCTTTCCTTACTTCTTCAAGTGGTACACCGGCCATTAATAGCCCTAATTCTTGTTCATTTGTTTCAGAAGCTTTAACGATACCTGTAATATTACCCTCAAACATTACAGCAATACGATCAGATACGTTTAAAATTTCATCTAACTCAAAGCTGACTACTAAAACACCTTTTCCATTATCACGTTGTTCGATTAGACGTTTATGGATATACTCGATTGCTCCAACATCTAGACCACGAGTTGGTTGAGCTACCATTAATAAATCTGGATCACGGTTAATCTCTCTTGCGATAATTGCTTTTTGCTGATTACCACCAGATAACGCTGAAGCTGGAACTAATTCATTTGGTGTTCTTACATCAAATTCTTCGATCAATTTTCTTGCATGGGAATTAATTTCTTTGTAATTCAATAACCCATTTTTGCTTAGTGGTGCTTTGTAGTACGTTTGTAGAGCGATATTTTCAGATAGCGTCATTGGTAAAACTAAACCAAAACGATGTCTATCTTCTGGCACATGCCCCATGCTATTTTCAGTGATTTCACGAGGACGTTTGTTGGTCATGTCTTGACCGTTAATAACGATCGTACCTGATTCAACTTTACGCATTCCTGCGATAGCTTGTAATAACTCACTTTGTCCATTACCATCAATCCCTGCGATTCCGACAACTTCACCGGCACGGACTTCTAAGTTTAGACTTTTAACTGCATCTAGTCCCCTATTTTCTTTAACAACTAAGTCGCTAATTTTTAAAACAGGTTCTGTTGGATTTGATGGGCCTTTCGGTGTCTTAAATGACACCGAGCGACCTACCATCAAATCAGCTAACTCTTGTTGAGAAACGTCTGCAACTGTAACTGTATCAATACTCTTACCACGACGGATAACAGTACAACGGTCAGCAACAGCTTTAATTTCATCTAACTTATGAGTGATTAAAACAATTGACTTACCTTCTTTAACTAAACCATGCATAATCTCGATTAACTCATCAATTTCTTGAGGTGTTAAAACAGCTGTTGGTTCATCAAAGATTAATATTTCCGCTCCACGATAAAGAGTTTTTAAGATTTCTACACGTTGTTGCATCCCAACTGAGATGTTACCTACTAATTCATTAGGATCAATCTTAAAACCATATTTATCCGAAACAGCCATGATATCTTCAAAAGCTTTTTTCTTATCAATAATTACACCAGATTTTGTTGGCTCACTACCTAAAATAATATTTTCTTCTACTGTGAAATTGTCAATCAGCATAAAATGTTGATGGACCATCCCAATACCAAGTTTATTGGCAACTGTGGGATTAGCTATTTTTTCTTCTTTTCCATTAATATCAATAGAGCCTGAAGTCGGTTCTAATAATCCAGATAAGATATTCATTAATGTTGACTTACCGGCACCATTTTCACCCAATAACGCGTGAATCTCACCTTTTTCTACTTTTAGATTAATATTATCGTTGGCTTTAAACGTTCCAAAAGCTTTTGTAATATTTTTCATTTCGATCACGTATTGTGATTCATTCACTTTCTTCACTTCCTAACTATTTCGGATAAATACTTTGAACTAAGTAACTAATTTTAATTATTTAGCTGGTTTTTCTGGAACTTCTACTTTACCATCTTTAATTTCTGTTTTAGCAGCATCTACAGCTTTTTGTACGTCGTCCGTTAATTGACCTTTAGATAAATCAACACCGCCGTCTTTAAGTCCGTATACTAATGTTTCTCCACCAGGGAATTTGTCTTCGCCAGCTTTAGTAGCAATATCTTTAACAACTGTTCCTACACCTTTAAGAGTTGAAGTTAATGTAACGTTACCGCCATCATATTTACCTTCTTCTTCTTGGTCACGGTCAACTCCGATTACCCAAACTGGTTCTGCTGGTTTACTCTTCATGATATCGCGAGCTTCTGAGAATACACCGTTACCAGTATCTCCTGAAGCATGGAAGATTACATCTATACCACTTTTATACATTGCTGCTGCGATTGATTTACCTTTAGCAGCGTCACCAAATGATCCTGCATATTGAACGTCAACTTTGATTTCTGGGTCTACTGATTTAACACCAGCAACGAAACCAGCGTCGAAACGTCCGATAACTTCACCCTCTTGTCCTCCAACAAAACCAACTTTTTTAGTTTTTGTTGTTTTAGCTGCTGCGATACCAGCTAAGTATGCTGCTTCATTATCTTTAAAGACAACTGATGCAACATTATCTTTTCCTTCTACTACTGAATCAATAATAACAAAGTTGTTATCTTTTTTGCTTCCAGCGATTTCTTCAATAGCTGGTTGTAATTTGAAGCCAATACCAAAGATTGTTTTAAATCCATCATTGATTGATTGGTTTAAGTTAGGTAAGAAATCTGCATCTGATGTTGATTGATAGTAGTTAAAGCCATCTTTACCTTTTTCTTTTTTGTTATCTTTACCCCATTCTTGTAAACCTTCCCAAGCTGATTGGTTAAATGATTTATCATCTACCCCACCAACATCGGTAACTAATGCTACTGAATGGTTTCCAGTATCTTTACCGCCATCTTTTTTTGCATCGTCTTTCTTAGCATTTCCACCACATGCTGTCAGTGTTAATGTAAGTGCTAATGCCAAACCTGTTTTTACTAATGTACTTTTCTTCATTGTGTTATTCCCTCCAGAATTTTATATAAAATTTTTAAACACCTTGGTTAATGATTCATTTGATCACTTTCAAATGAATAGGGTAATAATTCAGAAACAGTCGTTTCTTTCACATCACCTTTTTTGTTAATGAGTGTCACCGGCATCTTTGGGCCACAAAATTCGACCATTACCTGACGACAGGCTCCACATGGAGATATTGGTTCTTCTGTATCTCCAGCAACTACTAAATGACTAAATGAGACGTTACCTTCAGACACTGCTTTGAAAAAGGCAGTTCTTTCAGCACAGTTGGTTAACCCAAACGATGCGTTTTCAATATTACATCCTTGAAAAATCTCACCTGTTTCAGTAACTAATGCTGCTCCTACTGGAAATTTAGAATAAGGCACATACGCTTTATTCATTGCATCAATCGCTGTATCAAGCCATTCTTGTTTTGCTAACATAAATGAGTCCCCTCTCTTTGCATCAATTTTTACTGTCATTGCTTACTTAAAGTTGGTAAAACAGTTTAACTATACCTTTTCGTTCTATTTTATTCTCACTTACTGACAAAACTTAAATGCTGACAAATGATAAAGCTAGAAAATAACAATTCTATACTTTATTATCATCCAGGATGATTAATAAAAATCCTAACGAATATTAGCCTCCTTTCGCTTATTAAAAGCTCACTCAATTTTAACATTTTTTCTAACAATAAACATCAAAATTATGTAGAAAAATTAGATTACTACTTTTTTAAGCTTATCTCTTAATTATTAACATTAAAAAACTTACATTATTCTATGTAAAAATAATTTATCACATTCTAATTGAGTGAAAAAGACTTTGAAATATTTGTTTCAGCTAATATTCTCTTTAGGTTTCTTATTAAAAAACTCACATTTCACATTCGTCATTTGTGAACAATAAAAATTTTAGGTTGATTATTATTCGGTAATTACTTTATGGATTAAAGTCGGTTCAACGCCACTTTCACCAATTATGATATTATCATAAAGAACTTTTTTAACATCTTCTACTTCTTCACGATTAGCATAAATGGTTACTAATGATTCGCCTTCTTTAACTGGATCTCCCACTTTTTTATTCAAGAATAAGCCAACAGCGTAATCAATTTCTTCTTCTTTAGTACGTCGACCTGCGCCAAGTAACATTGCAGCGATACCAATCTGATCGGCTACCATTTTTGAAATAACTCCTGATTTTTGAGAAGGTACTTCTATTGTATACTTCGCTTGAGGTAATTTTTCAGGGTGATCAACAACGCTGTCATCTCCACCTTGATTTCTAATCATCTCTTTGAACTTAGCAATTGCTCTTCCATCCGCAATACTTGCTTCAAGCATTTTTCGAGCTTCGTCTAGCGTATCAGCTTTCTTAGCTAAGACAACCATTTGACTACCTAACACGTAAACCATTTCCATTAAATCTTCTGGGCCGTTACCATTCAAAGCATCAATCGCTTCTTTAACTTCGATAGCGTTTCCAATTGCATTACCTAAAGGTTGAGACATATCAGAAATGATAGCCATTGTTTGACGATTGGCTAAACTACCAATTCGTACCATTGTATGTGCTAAACGTTCTGCATCTTCAATACTCTTCATGAAGGCTCCGTCGCCTGTTGTTACATCTAAAACAATTGCATCTGCTCCTGAAGCAATTTTTTTACTCATAATAGAGCTTGCAATTAAAGGAATTGAATCGACTGTTGCTGTTACATCTCTTAATGCATATATTTTTTTATCTGCTGGAGCTAAATCTCCTGACTGACCTGTCACTGCTACATAACTTTCATTCACTAAACGGATAAAATCATTACTAGCTATTTCCACTTCAAATCCTGGGATAGCTTCTAATTTATCAATAGTTCCTCCAGTATGACCTAAACCACGTCCACTCATTTTAGCAACTGCTGCACCAACTGATGCTACTAATGGAGCTAAAACGATAGTTGTTGTGTCCCCCACGCCACCTGTTGAATGTTTATCAACTTTGACTCCGTTAATTTCTGATAAATCAATCACATCACCAGATTGGCTCATTGCCATTGTTAAACAAGTGATTTCTTCATCTGTCATATCTTTAAAATAAACTGACATCAAGAAAGCACTCATTTGATAATCTGTAACGTCTCCTGATGTGTAACCTGTAACGATGAACTTAATTTCTTCCTCAGAAAGAACGCCACCGTCTCTTTTTTTCTGGATTAAATCTACCATTCTCATGAATAAAAACCTCACTTCTTTTTTAGTAAAACGATTTACAAGAAGTAAAACAAAAAAGTAAACCGTTTTACCTTTCGTAGTTATGTATTAACAGCGCTTACAAATTAAAAATATCATGTTTTTTATATTTTGTCAACAAGAGATGTACTTCCTCTAACAATAAATTTAGTGCCAAAGGTTTTATTAGGCACTTTTGCCTCGGGTTGGTTGATTGATTGGAAAAGATAGCTAGCTGCTGTGTACCCTATTTCAAAGGCTGGTTGAGCAACTGTCGTTAAAGGCGGATTAAGATATTCGGAAATCTCTAAATTATCAAAACCAATAATCGATAAATCATTAGGTATGTGTAGCCCTGATTCGTAGGCTGCACGATAAGCACCTATTGCCATTTGATCATTTCCACAACAAAGGGCTGTAATATTTGTTCTTGCTAATACTCGCTTAGCCGCTTGATAACCACCTTCAATTGTGACTGGTCCATCCTCTAAATAAGTTTCATTATAAGTGATATTATTATCTTTTAAACACTGACAGTAAGCCTCATATCTTTCAGTCATTTCATAATAACCTGATTCATTCGTTAACATACCAATTTTACGATGACCTAGATTAATTAAATATTGAACAGATTCATAACTTCCATCATACTCTTTAACGAGTAAATTACCTTCTGTTCGTGTGTTAAGTCCACGGTCAATTAAAATATAGGGACTTTTTAAGCTTGTTTCCAGCTCTAAAGAGTTAGGGCTAGCTAAAAGAATTCCGGCAACAGAACGATTTAATAATTGTTTAATATGGTCTTTTTCCATTTCATGGGAGTGATTTGAATTACATAGTAGAATCATATAATCTTTTTTGGTTAGATAAGCTTCTACGCCTTCAATTACCTTCGAGAAAAATAAGTCAGTCACGTCTGGAACAATCATTCCAATTGTTTTTGATTCACGATTAATCATATTTTTAGCAAAATAATCCGGGTTGTAATCGTATTTATCAACCGCTTTCAAAACTCTGCGACGTGTTTCATCACTGAAGCGTTGACCTTTATTATTTAATATTTGAGAAACTGTTGTTGTGGATACGCCAGATATTTTAGCAATATCTTTTATGGTAATTTTCACGCCTGTTTCTCCTCTCTTATTTCCAAAATCATCATATCAAAATTT
>CAUQFM010000075.1:0-11401 GCA_963517295.1 uncultured Vagococcus sp. | reverse complement strand
AACTTAACCGACAGAATGGTTTTTTCCATTTACACATAATTCTTGACGCAACCAGTTAATTACTGTTCACTATGTTATAAACATTAAATAACTTCTATATTATTAAAAAATTTCTCATTTAAAAGTGATTATTATCAATTAGAAGAAAATCAAAAGAAAAAATTCACAATTAGTTACTAATGAAGACTTAAAATAAGATTCCCCTGAAATTAACTTCTTATTTGACGATACTCATTTACTTTTAGTTTATCTAACAATTATCTTATTACCCAGTCTGTAACGTACTTTCTCCTATCTAGTTATAACCAACTTAGTTCCCGTGAAGTACTTAGAATATTTATTTGATCAGCTTCCTAATTAAAAGATAGTTCAAATTCTAAAGCACTCGAGGCTTATTTACCTTGGTCAGAACAGGTTCAATCTGCGTGTCGCTAAAAAAAATAAGGAGCCACTTGTCATAGTATGACATAGCGATTCCTTATTTGGCATATACTCGGTTACTTCCCGTTTGTGTTTAATCCGCAGTAATTACAGTCCATCTAATTTTACCTTGATAGTTTCCTTTTTTTAGCTTATCTGTTGACTTAACTTTTAATTTTATTCCATTTTCTACATTCCAACTATCAGTAATGGAAACTTTATCATTTTTTATATTATTAACATATACTGATTGAGCTGCACTAGTTAAAACAAATTCTTCTTTTTTATTTTTATAGATAATTTCACTGGGTAAAACTTCTGTTCCATCCTTCAACGGAGTCTCCATTACAGCTTGCATTGTCCAATTTTTAGTTCCAACTCTTGTATCAAAAACTTCTAATTTCCCATCAATTATTGGGTTATTAACTTGCTGATCTTTTGCCAAATATTTTAATTCTCCAAAATCGATTGCCTTCGGGGCTTCTAATAACCTTAAACTTCCAATAATCTCTGTTTCAGTTTTTCTATTTGCTGAAACATCACTAGGATATGTATCCTTAGGTGTATTAGTTTTTAGTACATAAGAATTAGTTACTTGAAGATTATATTTTATTTTTTCACCCGTTTTTGCTGATTCTAAAATATTTGATGTAAATGTCACCACAAGATTTTCTGTATCTGGAATATTTTTATTCAATTTAACTAAAATATAATTTCCATTATTTTTAATCATACCTGTTACATCTTCACCAGAACTAGTTTTTACTTTCACATTACTGACTTTACCTAAATCAGTAGCTTCACTTGTATTAATTTTTATAATAAAGTCATCACTATAATTATTTTCCGTATCATTTTTTGAATACTTCATTAGGCTAGTCAATTTACCTGTAACTTCTATCTTTTCAAGTTGAGTTACTTGTGTCTGATCTACAGATAAATCAATTTTCATGTGTGCTGGAGTATAATTAAAAATCACATCAATTTTTTTATTAGGCATTAATAAATCAAAAGACCCGTCCGGATCAACTGCTTTACTTTGCCCATCCACTGTTACATTTACCATTTTAAACCCTGGAATTTCTAATGCTTTTAGTTTATGTGATTTACCTACACTCAACGATTCGTTTTTAGCTGTAAAAATTGTTTTACCAGGTATCTTAGTATCTTGGTACTTAATCGTCACATCTTGATTATTTTCTCGATAAATCAAATTGATTACTAAATCTTTCGTACCATAGATACCCTGGATTAGATCGCCTTCTGATTTAACAAATGTATAATTTTCTATATTTTGAACTGAAGAACTGTAGTCATAATTCAGCGTTTCATAACCTATTTTTGTTTCTGTAGGTTTGATTGGTTTCATTTGTGGGTCTAAATAATTTATAGTTGCTTTTCTTTTCGCTAAAACTGTAACAGGTATTGAAACAGTTTTCTCAATTTCAGACTTAGTTCCTCTTACAGTTACTTTAACGCTCTCTTTATCGCCTACTGTTGGAAAACTTTTGTCCTCAATATTAATTATTTTTAGATCGTCACCCTTAAATGCTGGGGAATATGACGTTGTTATGTCTTTAATTGTCTTATTAACCCAATCTTTAGTACTTGATCCTTGTGGAACCATTTGTCTTTTAGCAATTGCATCAATTTTAGCATTAACCTTTGCATTACCTGTTTGTAGTTTACTATATTTTTCTTCTAATATGCCAAAACGATTTCTATATTTAGTAATTGATTGTACTGTCGTTGGAATAATAAATCTTTTTGATGATACATTATAATACTGGCCTATCGTACCATCATCTACTAGATCTCCTGTTATATTAAATTGATACGAATTATCTACAAAATTCGGATTTTGTAGATCAGAAGGAGAAACACTTGCAATTATGCTGTTATCACCCATACCTTTAGATAGTGTAAATCTATCTGTTCTATTATTACCATCTAGATCTGTTATATCACTTTTATTTTTAACTGATTGTAAATCAATTACTGTTGGAAACGTGAATTTTAATCGGTAGTCCTTAGGATAAAAATCCTGTTGTAGTTGAACAGGCATATCTTGAATAGCCGTATATTCAATATTCGAGTAATCAGTTATTTCTCCAACAATTTGCGGATTAGGTAACTCCATTCGAGTAATTGGATCCGCCTCATATTTTATTTCTGCTAATTTATTATTAACTGTTTCTACATATTGTGTGTAAACACCATTATTAGTATTAAATAACGTTGTAAAAGAAAACAGATCTGGCCGATCATTTTGATCATATCCACTACCAACTACACGCATACCATCACGTTCTTGAGTATATAATAAGCTAGACGTATTATAAGCGTAAATACTATTCATTGCATGTGGTGAATTATCATATGTCATCGCCTTCACATTATTGATTCTCTTAAAATTCCACATACCAGAAAAATCAACTCTTTTTGAAGTACCACTTTCATAAAATTCGTAGTCTATTCTTAATTTTTTTTTACTTTTATTACCATCCTGTAAATAGACTTGTAAAAATTTATCTTTTGTTTTACTAGCATACAAATCGACCTTATCATCATTTCTAGAACCTTCATAAGAAACTAAGTTTATTCTTAAATCAATATGCATACCATTATAAATAGCAATATTTTTTGCCCATAACCCATTTTCTCCACCATTTCTAATGTCTGTAGCTTTAAATGTGTAATAACCATTATTAGCAATATAATTTCCATATGGCTGGTACACAATTTTACTAGATGGTCTTAAAATTGTTGCATAATCTGCAGGAATCGGATTGTCGACTTCTTTTGTTTGCCAATCAACTTTATTAATCCCTGGATACTCTCTTAAATCTGCAGCATAGACATTGTAAGAAAAAAAGAAGCCCAATAGTAACAAAAGAATTGTTGATACACCGTAATATATCTTTTTTTTCATTTTTGCTTTCTTTGTTTTTTTATTACACATTAAATATGATACCTCGTTTTTTATTCATAATTACTCCTTCTTTAATAACGATCAAGCCTCTTTATCGGCAGCAAGGTCATTGGGACTTTCCCCTTAATATCGTCCTTACTCACCAATCCATAATACCTACTATCTGTCGCGTTTGGTCGATTATCACCTAATACAAAATAATAATCTTTCGGTATATCATTCACTTGAAGTAACTGATCACTTGATTCTCCTTCAGTAAATGTTTTTCCATCTTTATTATATGTGTTTATTGTTTTGATTAAAAATTTTTCATCAACAGGCTGTTCATTAATATATAAGAAATCTTCTTTATACCTCACACTTTCACCAGGCAAACCAATGACTCGCACAGCACCATCTTTGTTGCTACCTTCCAAGAAAATAACATCAAATCGTTTAATCTCTTTAAAATGCTTGTTAACTAATAACACATCATTTTTTTTAATAACTGGTGACATGCCATTTCCAGACATGTGCTTAAACGAGAAGATATAAAAGAAAACCGCTGCTCCAATTAATGTTCCAACAATTAAGGAAATAGCAAGATCTTTAATTAGAAGTGACACTTTGAAGCGCTTTTTATTCTTTTTCTTACGCTTCTTATTTCCAAGTTTAACTGCTCTTTTATGATTCTTTTTTTTATGATTATGTTTTTTCTTTTTTTTCAAAATACTAACCCTACTGTTAAACTTCCTTGGCTAAAGATTTTTCATCCACTTTATAGAATTTAAACACTTCAGCTTGATAAGTTTTAGCTTTCTTAATATCTTTTCTAAAAGTTTCCATCATTTCTTTATTTTCAACAATTTCACTAGCTTGTGAGCTACCGTTAACTCCAATTTCTTTCACAATATTATAGTAACGGTTCAAAACAACTTGTCCTTCTTCTTTATTAAGATAATTTGCCTTTAGCACACCATAACTAGCCATTTTACCAGACAAGTTTCTAATATTATCAGTACTTTTTTCTTTATTTTCTGCTTTTTCAATTTTTTGAAGTTCTTTATCAAAATCTTCTAATAAATAGTACGCAGAAACAACTGATTTACTATCTTTATCACTTAGATTAACAGCTTGATAATAAGAGGTATAGGCTGACGCTGAGCCCAATCCTAACGCTAAGATAAAGAATGTTATAAAGGCTATCAGACTTCTTTTCTTAATTTTTGCAAACTGCTTTAGTTCCTTTTTTCTTTCTCTTCGTTTGGATTTACTTTTTACTTTTTCTGATACTCGATGTTTATATTTTTTTTTATAAACTACAAACATAGCCAGAAAGGTCACCGATGATAATAAAGTTATCAATGCTCCGATGAAAGTTATTAAAAAAACCCATTCTAAATTTGTCATTCTATTTACCCCTATCACATACTCTATCTAGTTATCTTTTTTTATTTTTTGATTTTTTTTTGCTTGATTTTGATTTATTTTTATTTTTTCTAAGAAGATGAACAACAATAAAAATAAGAACGACAACAATAAAGAATCCGACGACGATTAGAATAATTAATTTCCAATTCAAGCCTTTTTCTTGTACTAAACCAACATCACGCTCATTAAATTTGTCTGCATCTTCTTTGGTAATTTTGAAATCTTTGGTCCATTCTTCTCTAATATCATCATCCGCTGTGACTAAAATTTTAGCTGTATAATCGCCAGCTTTCATTGCTTCACCATTCATATCAATTGGAAAATCAATCATGCTGCTAGGAGCCATACGCATTTTAGCTTGTTTTTTCTCAAATATAACGGTATCTTTACCTTTTTCTGCAATCTGAACTTCTGTGGTCATGTTATTCAAATAAGCAGCCTTCACATTTGAGTAGTTAACAAAGATTGTGTTTTTAAAATTTGCTTGACCTGGTTTCACACTGTTTAATTTCAATTCAGGTTTGATAACTTTATCATCTTCTTGTAGCTGTAATCCAACCACATAAGCATACTCATTAATCACGACTGAGCCACCAGCTTTTTTCTGATCTTCACCTTGCCCAGCTTCTACCATTTGAATTCCGCCGGAGATGACTCCTTCGTAACTCGTTTCAGGCATCGCAATCTTAAATTCAACCTTTTTTTCTTCGCCTGGTTTCAACTCAATCTTATCAGGACCAGAGACAACTTCTTTAAAATCATATTTCAATGATTTGTCATTTTTAATACTATTATTACCGTATTCAATCACGCCATTTGTATTGGTTTTTGCGCCATTTAAAGATACATTGACTGTGACTTTTTTTTCACTACTATTTCCCATTTTAACAATAACTGTTTGCTTTTGGCTTGGCTTCATTTTTAAATGAAAAAAGCCAACATCCTTACGCATCTGATTATCTGGAAATTCTACGTTATAAGTAAAGCCACCGCCCTTACCTTGAGCAAAAGCTGTTTTAGGACTACTTATAAAAAACACACATAATAAAAACGAAAATATAATTAATAGGTTTGCTTGCTTCTGTTTATTGATCATTTGTCTACCTCTTTAAGTCTTTCTTACTATTATAACATAGGTTATACGTATAATTCTTATAGAAAATATACCTTTATAAAAACAAATTAGTAAGTTATGCGCTATAAATAACGACACAACTTACTAATTTTAATTACTGTTCTTAACTAATTTAAGTTTAAATTATTCAGCTGCAGAAATTGTCCAAGTAATTGTACTTGTATAGTTTCCTTTAGCCATGTTAGAAGCAGTTTTATTTGGAACCATTAATTGTACAGATTCGTGAGCTGAATTCACTTTAGAAGTACCTTTACCAGCGAATTTATCAGTTGAATCAAAAGTATCACTTTGTCCATAAGCAATTGCAAAACGACCTTTTCCTTCATCAGCTTTAGCTACTGCTACATCTACAGCTGGACCGTTTAAGCCTTTATCGCCTTGGCTTAATTTTAAACCTGCTTGTGTAAATACTGAAGGTGCTGTATTTTCGTTAGAATCTTCTGTTTTGATAATTCCGTTGTTAAGAGTGATTGTAGAACCATCTAACATTTTGCTATCAGTATTTTTAAATTGTTCTGACATGCTAGCTTTGATTGTGTAACCAAATTTATCATTACGAACATCTGCAAATTGGATAATAGCGCCACGTTTTACATCTTTAAGATTTTCTGGTTGATCTTTAGCTGCTACATTTTTTTTGTAATCATAATTGTTTGCGAATACTAAAACATCATTTGCTGATGGTTCGATTTTACCAAAATCAAAGTTTGGTACACGTTCAATTTTCATTGGACCTTTTAATTGATTAACAACCATTTGATCTAAACCATTAGTTTTTCCTGGTTGTACTAAATAACCACTAGTTTCAGGGTCAAGAGTTTTAACTTTGTCATCACCAGTATCTGTTGCATCTCCAACTTCTACTCTTCCGACAGATTTGATTGTTTTTGCTTCTGTTGCTTCATCAGCTAATACAATACTTCCTCCAACTGTTGATGCTGCTAATAATGCGATTAATGCTGCTGTGCTTTTTGTTGATACTTTCATTATTTTTTCCTCCCAGAAATATTTTCTTTTTATTTTTTTAAAATCTTAACTATTAAAGTCAGATTGTTAAAACAGGTTTATGGTAACTCGCCAAGAATCCAAGTAATCTTTGTTTGGTATTCTTTGGGTAAAACTTGTGTAGATTCGGGGATGGATAGTGACACCGCACTATTACGATATAGTTGCTTCTTATACGTATCATCCATGGCAGGTTGTCCTTTTGCATCCTTTTCAGCTTTTAACGTTACTTTCTGATTATTACTATTTTTATCAGATGCTCCAAAGGCTATGGACCAGATTCCTGTTCCGTGACCTTCAGTTGCATTAGCAACATCATAGCTCTCCCCAATGTTATTGATTTTGATGGTATTTCTTGTAACTGTTGGCGTTCCTTTTTTTGACTGGTTATTTGCCCAGCCATTATCAAAAGATAAAACGCCGCCTTTTAATTCATCATAATCAGGTGTTTTAAATTGTTCTTCTTGCTTCACTTGTAGCGTCCAACCACTTTTCTTTTCTCTGAAATCAGAAATTTGGAGAAAGAAACCTCTTGCATTAGTTTCTTTATTCATAAAGTTTTGGGCTAGACTATCGAATTCACGATTTTTTGGACCAATCTTTACTTTTCCAAAATCAAGAGCAGAAACATAGTCGAATCTTAAAGAACCTTCAGTTGCTCTAATCACGCCTGGATCCACGATTTTATCTGGATTCTCTGGATCTACGATACCTGTTTTTCCAGAATCTTCCACTGTTACTCTTCCTTCAGTTGCCACGTCGGTACTGTCAGCAAAAACAGTTGTAGTTATAATTCCCAAAGAAAAGATAGCCACCAGCGGGACAATCATTACTCTTTTTTTCATGACTGTTCACCGCCTTGATTTCTTTTTTTTACAATATAGAATAAACTACTACCAATAATTATGACACCTATCAAGCCACTAAAATTAGTGTTACTTTCACCTGTTTTAGGTAGCATTTTTGCGAATGTTTTAGGCAATACTTTTATTTCATCCTTATCTTTTTCTTTAGATGGTTCTGTTTTTTCAACTTCAAAGGTGATTTTTCCTGGTGTTGTGATACTACCACCACCATTGTCGCTAGCAAAAACTTGCTTTCCGCTTAGGAAAAAGATCATCAAACAACTTAATAATATCGTACCAACAATCGCCATTTTTTTTTTCACTCTCACTATTTACCTCCCACCTATACACAACAAGGATGAATCATGTTATTACCATCATTCGAAAACCCTTTTGCACATTTAATACAATGCTAAAAATATTACTCTGCTTCTACCACTGTCCAACGAATTTTACCTATGTAAGTTCCTTTAGTTAACTTATCTGTTGATTTCACATTTAGTTTAACTCCATTACTTCCTGGTTTTGTTCCCCAAGAATCAGAAACCACTACACGATTAGTTTGTTGGGTATTCTCATAAACTGGTTTTGCTGCTGAAGTTAAAGTGAGATCTTCTGTATCTGTTTTGTATTTAACTTCAGATGGTAATACTTTCGTTCCATCTTTAAGTGGTTCTTCCATTGTTGCTTGAAGCGTCCATTTTTTAGCACCATGTCTTGTATCAGCTACTTCTAATTTCCCTTTAATCGTAGGATCTTCCACTCGTTGATTTTTAGCTAAGTAATCTATCTTACCAAAATCAATTTCAGCTGGTCCTTCTACTAATCTCAAACTACCTGATACTTTTGTATTACTATCTTTTTTAGTTTTGACAATACTTTCATAAGAATCATTGACCTTACTTGTATTTAGCTTGTAAGTGTTTCTTACTTCAGCACCATACTCTATTAAGCTATCTGTCACGGCATCCATTTTCACGGTTGTATTAAATGTCATCGTTAGACTTTCTGTATCTGGAAGTTTCGTTCCTTTTTTCAGTTTAACGGTGAAGTAGTCTTCAAACGCTACAACTTCTCCTGTCACATCTGTTTTACCAGATGTTACTAATTTAATATCCGTTGGTTTTTCAGCACTCACATTAGCTTTTTTAGTATGAATGGTAATCAAGAAGTCATCTGCATAATCTTGGACTTTTTGACCAGTATCATAAGTCATTAAACTATCAATTTTAGTTGTTACTGCTAATTTTTCAGTTTGCGTTGCTGAATTTTTATCAGCTACGATGGAAACATCCATGTGATTTGGTTCATAGTTAAATTTAACCACTGCTGGTTTAGTCGGCATTTCAAACTCAATCTCATTGTTTGTCACTTTGACTTCTTCATCATTAACTGTTGCACTCACTAATTTGTAGCCAGGAACTTTTTCTGCTTTCACTTTATGCTTATCTCCGACTTTCACTTCTTCTATCTTATTATCTAAGATAGAACGATTGTCGTTTTTCACATCTAAGTATTGAATCGTTACTGGATGTTGGTCTAATTCATAAACAAAGTAAATGTTTAATTCTTTATCAGCTGATGGGAAAGTACCTGTTACTGGATCATACTTACCAGAATCATCAACTTTAACAAATTTGTAATTTGCTATTTGTTTATTTTCATTAGTAAAGTCATACTTTTTCGTTTCAAATCCTTGTTTAACAACAGGATTTGAAATTTTAGTTCCCTTTAGATCAACGTAATTAAGATTGGCTTTTCTAGCATTTAAAACAACAACGGGAACTGTAAATGTTTTTTCAATTCCTGTTTTAGTTCCTACTAAAGTAACCTTCACTGTATCCGCATTACCAGCAGGATTAAACGTTTTATTCTCAACAGATTTAATTTTTAATGTATCTTCAGGATATGCTCCCTTGATATTGCTAAACAATTCAGTGATTTGTTTTTTATCCCAACCATCCGTATCAGAACCTCTTGCTACTGTTTGAGTGATGGGAGAAGCATCTATTACTGCTCTAGTTAATGAGTCTGCGTATTGAACAATACTACTGGGCTTCTCAGAAGTTGAATAATACGCTGAAGCAGGCATATGATAGTAACCCTCTTTATAGTATTTACTTAAATCTTTATCTGTTTTCACACTTGTTTCAACTTTAAAACGATAAGAACTATCTATAAAGTTTGCGTTATTATAACTAGAATTTGGAATATAGATTTCTATTTGATTTTTTGCTTTATTAGGAACAACTGTAAAATACTTATCAACATTCTCATTTGGATCTTGGACTTTATTTATTTTCACTGACAAATCGTCCATATTAACATTTTCATCTAATTTCATTGTTAACTTAAAGTTATTTGGATAAAATGTACTTTTCACTTGTTCTGGAACATCTTGATACATTGAATAGCTTATTTTTGGGTAGTCCTCATGAACATCTCCAATTAACTCTGGAGTAGGCATCTCCGTTTTAGTAATTGGTTGAGAATCATATTTCACTTTTGCTTGAGAACCATTTGTTAAGTCATATGTCTGATAATAAGATCCATCTCTGGTTTTAAATAATGTTGTGAAATAAGAATTTAAAGTCTCATCAGTACCATTCTTATCCCCAATAACATACATTGTTTTATTCGAAAGATTTTCTTCGTACTTTAATTTATTAATATCGTATGCATATGTTCCATATAAATAATTAGGATCATTATCCATCTCTATCCCTTTCCAAATATTTATACGTCTAAAATTCCACATACCCTGATAATCAATAGGTTTTTGTGTCTCGCGATCTAAAAATTGATAATTAATAGATGTTGTAGCTCCTTCGATAGTTTGACGAGTCCATATAAATAAAAATTCAGGGCTTTTTGTCATAGGTGTGTGAATCCGTATTTCTCCTGATTCTTTATTTTTTGGATTAGTTATTTTATCAATATTAATCCTTAAGTCAAAATATTTCCCTTGATATATCCCAATTTTATTAATTTGTACGTATCGCTTTTTATTAGGATCAGCTTCGATATTAGGTCTTTTAAAATTAGCATAATCTCCTTGTTTCCAAGAATCTGCTCCTACTACTGTATAGCTCATCTCAGAAGAAACCCTTAGTACATTCGCAAACTCTTCAGGAATAATTTTACCTGTGTCAGGTAACATAGTAGTTGTATTAACGATATTAATTCCAGGCATCTTATTAACTGGACTAAAAGCCTCTACTTTCACCCCAACAAACGCTATACTGAAGAACAGTAATAATGAAGCCGTTCTTGCTATTGTTTTCTTTTTCATTTACATCCTCCTTTCCTCTGTTTTTATCATCTAACTTGTCAATTCATTTTTAAAACAAACTTCAAAACAATTTAGACTAATCAACTCATTATATAACCAGTTGATTTTTATAAAAAATATCTCTTTTGTGAAAAAGAAAATACTCTCTACACTATGTCAATACGGTAGCTTCGTTACATTTACACGCATATTTTTTCTCCACCTCTGAAATCCCTTCAACTAAACGTAAGTAAACATTTTATTCTAGATATTATATAAAAAGTTACTATATTCACATATAGTTTTCTGAGCAAGCGGAAAAGAAATACGATAGCGTAAAATATTTTGTGTAAATAGAAATTTTAGGTAGATAAAAAGAAAGT
>CAUQFM010000074.1:0-11473 GCA_963517295.1 uncultured Vagococcus sp. | reverse complement strand
AATATTAGATATTCCAACATCTTCTATTTCCGAAGTAAAAAGGTCTCCTATGGAGGTCTTTCAAAAAGCTGATAAAGAAGCTGCTGGGGTTTATGTCTTTAATCGAGAAAAAGTAGCTGGAGTTATGTTGACACAAAAACAATATGAAACATTAAATAAAGAAGTTGACGGTTTATATGATCAAATTGTTGATTTAATCGCTGAAAAAAGATTACTGAATGAAAAAGTAGCTACTTTTTCTGATAGTGAAGTCCGTGGATCAATAGCAAATGAAGTGCCTACTATCGACGAAGAAGATGGGTGGGAGTAAGCTTTGTACCAAATTGAATGGACAGAATACTCAAGAAATGATTATGATAAGCTTGACGGAAGCCAAAAGATTTTTGTCGATAAAGCTCTTAATCGGATTAAATTACGTGGTATGGACGCTGGTCAACCGTTACATGGTTCTTTAACGCAGTGTAATAAACTGAAAAATAAAAAAATGGGCCTTCGCATTATTTTTAGAGAAGTACAAGGTAAATTTGAAGTGATTCAAGTTGTTATTATTGGAAAAAGAGATAAAGAAACGGTCTATAAAATCGCTGAAAATCGTATTAATTAATGAAATAAGAGCTCTAACACTCTAATAAAAAGTGTTAGAGCTCTTATTTTTCAATACATGATTCTATGCAATTTCGTGTATTCACAACAAATTGACGTACTCGTTTGAGTACGTTACAATAAAAGAAACCAAAAGGAGGAATAACTTATGTCGATCGTAAACCCTAGCCAAGCTAGAAAAGTCTTTTACCAACTACTAAAAGACGTCAACAAAACCAACGAACCCGTTTATATCTCTGGTAAAAATGAAGAAAGTGCAGCGGTTATGGTCAGTAAAAAAGACTGGGACGCGATTCAAGAAACCTTATACCTTCAATCTTCTGGCGTAGCGGATGTAATCCAACAGCGTGAAAAAGAAAATGAATTTGTTGCACTGGAGGATATCGATTGGGATACTCTATAAAGTTAGCAAAATCAACGATGAAAGACCTTAAAAATTTAAAATCGGCTCATTTAGATCAAAAGTTTAAAGATATAATGGAAATTTTAAAAGAAAACCCGTTTCAAAATCCACCGCCTTATGAGAAGTTAGTCGGAAATTTAAAAGATAAGTATTCACGTCGATTAAATATCCAGCATAGGGTGGTCTACTCGGTTGATAATGACACAAAAGAAGTCATTATTTGGTCGGCTTGGACGCACTACGAAAGATAGCAACATACTTAAAAAAAGTATGTTGCTATCTTTTTTGTCTAAAATGATGAGACAAGAAACTCTTAGCAAAAAAGGATCCTCAATACATGATTTTATCTAATTTCATGTATTCTTTTCTTTATTTTATATTAATTACATAAGACAACCATTGTATTTTCGATAAAATAATATATATAGTTGAGCTTCGTTAAGTAGGAACTAGATCAATACCTGGTGAATAAGAACAAACTTTATTTCTGCCGCTTTTTTTCGCCACATAAAGGGCTTGGTCAGCATGGTCATAAAGTTGGTCGATTTCTATTGTCGTATCCTTATAGGTTGTAATACCTATAGAAATTGTGACATGGATAGTTATCGTTCCGTTTTTTATGATAAAAAATGAATTTTCCATTATTTTTCTTAAAGCATCGGCTTTTTCATATGCTTCAATGTGGCTGCAGTTATTGAGCAACACTGAAAATTCTTCTCCACCATTTCTAGAAATAATATCCTCAGGATCTTGACTCATCTTTAAAATGGCGGCTACTTTTTTCAGTACTAAATCGCCTTCTAAGTGACCATATGTATCATTCACTTGTTTAAAATGATCAATATCTAAGATCATAATAGAAATACTTTCATTCGATTTTTCAAGTTTGCTTTTTGCTTTATTAAACGCCAAATCAAAACTACGAACATTGTTCAGGCCTGTCAATGGATCTGTAAAGGCATATTTACTGTTTCTTTTAAATACAATCTTAGTTTCATTCAAATAATCCATTATATAAACAGCGATAAGTCCTCCTAAAATACAACTGATCCAATAGGTTGCTATTAAAGAGATATTGACACCTTTACCTGCTGAAAGAATAGCATTTAATACGGTATAAACAGTATTGCTTAAAGTAAGCATAACTACAATAGAAATCCATCGACTTTTAATTTTTTTAAAGCAATAACAAAAGATCATCCAGGAAGCTAGGATAAAAATAATATTAATAGCTGAATAAATGTTTATACCCATCATAAACCGAATAAAAATAATTAAGCCACCCGTTATAGAAGTTGATAACCAATTTCCATAAAGAATAACTAACATGAAAGGGATGATTCGAAGATCTATTATAGCATTGGCGCTAGTTTCAATATTAAAGCGCATTAAAATAGCCGCTAGAAGACCACCTAATAAACCATTTATGATAGTTATACTTATAGTTTGTATTTCGAAAGAATTCTTTTTTACAAGTTCTTCATACACAAATAGTGATGCAATCAACACACATAGATTCAGAAAAAAACCATCATAAAATGTTAACATCTTGATTCTCCCTTTTCCGTTCTTTTAACTTTTTTTGTAAACAAGACTTTATATTCATCTAAATCATATTATCTTTATTTAACTGTAATGATTAATTCGGTAAACAGTAGACTTACTTAACAAAAAATTCAACTAGCCATACAGGTCATTTTAATGCTATTAATCTTTGTATGAATTTCATAAGACACTACCTTTTTATCAATATAACTAGTGTAACTAAAATGAGCTTTATTTGATATACTGATAACACAAAAACTTATTATGAAAGGTTTACTAATACACAATTTTATGTAAATTAGGGTATCGAGGAAATAACTTTGACAAGCTTTTTTAGTCAAAAAAGATAGCAACTTATTCTTTAAAGTAAGTCGCTATCTTTCATAGTGGGTCCAAGCAGACCAGATAATGATTCCCTATGCGTCATATCGGCAAAATAGACCACTCGATGCTTGATATTTAAACGTCGTGAGTTCTTCTGCTTTAAATTTTCACTTAACTTTTTATATGGAGGATACTTTTAAAAAGGACTCTCTTGTAGGTAAACGGTAACCATAATAGACCTTTAACACTAGAATAAAAGTGTTAAGGATCTATTTCTTAATACAAGAACTCCTTTAATTGAGAATTAGAGTATCATTTGTGATAAAATTATAATTTCTATTTTCACTTATTAATAATAGAGAATAGTTTTTTGTAATGCATATTTTAGATGCTCTTTAGTTTTTACTAGCCAAATAATAGTACTTAAAGTGGTGGAAAATTATTTAGGGATAGATTGACCACCTTCTCTTAAAGGCCTCTTAATCCCCAACAACTGAAACTTATTTTCTACTGCTGTCAGACTTCAGAGGATAAATACCTCTCAATAGGAAAGTAACCTACGATGGATTCATTTCTATACTAGCCCTGAATATGTCTTAGTTATTTAATCCAAAAAGTATATTGTTCCAGAAATATTTTTAATTATCAGCCAACGTTCTCAGCTAATGTATAAACTACAAGATAAATATTTAGGAAGATAATAATAACAGTAGCTACCCATGCTACAATTTTTACCCAAGTTGGATTTACAAAACTACCCATTTTGTGTTCATTACTAGTTAACAAAACTAATGGAATAAGTGCAAATGGCAGCTGCATACTTAAAATAACCTGGCTCGATATCAAAAGATCTACTGTCCCATTTTCTCCGGCAATAATGGTCACAATAAATACTGGTATCACAGCCAGTAGTCTTGTAATTATTCGGCGTACCCATGGCTTAACTTTCAAATGGATAAAGCCTTCCATAACAATTTGACCACTTAACGTACCAGTAATTGTCGAATTTTGACCCGAAGCTAGGAGAGCGACTGCAAATAATGTACTAGCGATAGATGCCCCCATAGTTGGTGCAAGCAAAGCATAAGCCTCTTCGATTCCACTAACAACTTGTCCATTACCATAAAAAGCGGATGCACCTAAAATTAAAATCATCGAATTAATCAAAAAAGCAATTGTTAAAGAAAAAACAGAATCGATCCGTGCAAATTTCACGGCTTCTTTTTTCCCTTTTTCTGTACGCTCATAAACTCTCGTTTGAATAATGGAAGAGTGCAGATATAAATTATGTGGCATGACAGTTGCGCCTAAAATTCCTAGTCCTAAAAATAACATAGAAGGATTTGTAACAATTTCCGAACTTGGCAAATAACCGGCAATTAATTCTTTGGTATTTGGATTTGATAGGAAAATTTCATATGCAAAAATAATAAATATCGTGGTCATCAACACAATGATGATACTCTCAATAATACGAAAACTACGTTTCTGCAATAAGAGCAGCAATAGTACATCTAAAGTCGTTATGGCAACACCTAAAAGAATGGGAATGTTAAACAATAATTTTAGAGCTATAGCAGATCCAATAACTTCAGCAATATCTGTGGCAATAATGGCAAGCTCTGTTAATATCCACAAGAAAAAAGATAGTTTTTTCCCTACTGAAGCACTAGTAGCTTGGGCTAAATCCATATCTGTGGCAATTCCTAGCCGTGCAGCCATTTCTTGCATTAAGGTTGCAATTAAACTAGCAATCAAAATTACACTTAGTAAAGTATAACCGAATTTAGATCCACTCTCTATAGAAGTCGCCCAATTACCCGGATCAACATAACCAACAGCTACTAGTGCGCCTGGTCCCATAAAAGCAAGTAATTTTCTTAAAAAAGAAGCATTTTCTGGTGGGATCGCTATTGAACTATTTACTTCTTCCAGACTGATAGAATCTATTTTTCTTATCCAACCTTTATTACTTTTATTTTTCAATTTTGCTTCATATCCATTCATATTTTATTTTTTCCCTTTATTGATTTAGAGTCCTGTAAATTTTTTATCTCTAGGAATTACAATCATTGGTTACATGATTGTATATGAGCCGTAAAGAGGTCCTCTCCTTATATAGCTGTTTTACCCGTATGATCAACAGTATGATTATCTACTTGAATTGCTCATTTTATAGTCCTTCCCTTTTATTTTCTACGTCCTGTCTAAATTTCATTTTTAGTCTAACTTAAAAATTATTTTTAATCAAGGTGAATTTAGCTAAATAAGTAGAAATATCGCTTTCATTTTCAAACTGTAACTTTTTTTGTTCTAGATAGAGCCTATTAAAAATATTTCAAATAATTTACAAGTGGACGTATCCTCTAATCGATCTATATCTTGGTGCAGAAAATAAGCTAATAGCCATAAACCATTTCTGTTATTGGCTTGTTTTTTTTTATGAGGTATAATAAATAGAAATGCTATTCAAAGGAGTACTCAAATGACGCCAAGTAAAGAAGATTATCTAAAAACTATCGTCGGACTAGGCGGAGAAACAAAAATAGTGAATAATAAAAAGTTGTTAGAAACGCTGAATGTATCCGCTGCATCAGTAACGGATATGAGTGTAAAATTGCTGAAAGAAGGGCTTATCACCCATATTCCATATAAAGGCGTCAGAGTTACTGAAAAAGGATTGCATTTAGCTAATCAGGTCATTCGCAAACATCGGATATGGGAAGTTTTTTTGTTGGAAAAATTAGGTTATGATTGGAAAGAAGTACATGCAGAGGCTGATCGTCTTGAACACGCTTCTTCCGATGAGCTTATTGAACGGTTATACCATTTTTTAGGAGAACCAGAATTTGATCCTCATGGGGGGAATATTCCTACTAAAGAAAGTACAACTTCCACTATTCAGTTTCCTAGTTTGATTGAACTCTCTGATAGAGAATCTTTTGTTATTAAAGAAGTCAAAGATGATCAGCAATTTTTGGAGTATTTATCATCTAAAGGAATTCATCTGAGAGCACGTTACACTCTTCTTTCCAAAGAAGCCTATGAAGGAGATCTCACATTGAAAGATGTGGATGGAAAAATTACTATGATCAGTAATAAAGCTGCTTTTAAAATTTATGTAGAAAAATTATAGATTAAAAAAGAGAGACTGAACTAGATGCAGTTATCAAAACAGTTCTAGAAAAATTTAATATACCTGATGAAATATTATTATCAGAATTATATGACCCTGATAATGCTACGACTATGGACTGGCTATCACAAGAAAATTCTACTTGCTTGATACTCATGATAATATTAGTCTGCTGCAAGAAATAATGGATGACTTCTAATAAAAAAAGTAACCGTATAATTTCTAACGGTTACTTTCTTTATTAGGTTTTATAGAATTTAGTTGGTCTCAATATATAAATTTATCTCATTTCATGTATTTACCTAGTCTTTAATAATCGGAGACCATTTAAAATAACGACTAGGGTACTTCCTTCATGGATGATAACGCTTATTGCTATATCCGTTAATCCTAAGAGGCTAAAAATAATTAAAAAAGCTACAACTGTCATTGAGAAAATAATATTTTGCCAAATAACCCGATTCATTCTCAAAGAAATTTCATGAGCTTTTACTAATTTAGATAGATCATTTTTCATTAAAACTAAATCAGACACATCTACCGCAACATCAGTACCCTCTCCCATAGCAATACCAATATCTGCCTTTACAAGAGCTGGCGCATCATTTACACCATCTCCTACCATAGCGGTTATACCATAGTTTTCTTTTTGTTTATTGATAATGTTAGATTTATCTTCCGGCATAACGTTTGCGATTACTTGGTCTACTCCTAATTGTTCACCGACAGCTTGTCCTGTCATTTCAGAGTCTCCAGTAATTAAAGTGGTATGGATACCATGTTTCTTAAAGTAATCTATAGTCGCTTTCGCATGTTCACTTGGAATATCCATTAATGCGATAAGACCGATTACTTTTTCATTTTCTGATACGTATACGACCGTCTTACCTTCTGAAGACCATTCTTTATTTAAACGTGTATAGTCATCCGAAACATCTTCAAAAGAAGTTGTTTTACCTATACGATAAGTTTTTCCGTTATGATTGCCTGTTAACCCTTTTCCAATCTGATTTTCTACTTCAATAACTAATTGATTTTTAGGTTTGAACTCTTCTAAAATAGCACTTGCTAATGGGTGATTTGATTCTTTTTCAAGAGCCACTATGATATCAATAATATTTTCATCGTCCACAGAATCAGCAAAATTATAATCTGTTACCTCGGGTTTTCCTTTTGTTAAGGTTCCTGTCTTATCAAAAGCAATTGCTTGAATACCGGCTAATTGAGATAAATAAGCACTTCCTTTTGAAAGCACGCCTCTTTTTGCTAGATTCGAAGTAGCTGACAATGTTACGGATACGGTAGCTGCCGCTAGAGCACACGGTGAAGCCGCGACTAAAAGAACCAATCCTCTATAAATACTTTGTGACCATGTCCAATCTAAAAACACCGGAGCAAGTAAAATGAAGAGCGGGATGGCTATTAAAACGAATGTAACATATTTAGGCTCAAATTTTTGGATAATACTAGAAGCTTTTGTTTGATTCTCTTGATTTTGATTCACTAGTTGTAAAATTTTTGAAAAAACAGTATCTTTATTTTCTTTTGTAACTTCCATCGTAAAAGTACCTGTTCCGTTAATTGTACTCCCAAATACTCCGTCTCCTTGGGTCTTCTCTTTGGGCATACTCTCACCATTGATAGAAGATTCGTCAATAGAAGTAGATCCAGATACTATCACTCCGTCAATGGGTACTTGATCACCATTTAGTACTTGAAGTTGATCTCCTACTTTTAATTCCTTAACGTCAACAATGATTGTTTTTCCATCGGACATGATTAGTCTTGCCGTCGTTGGATTCATTTCGAGTAACTTTGTAATTTCCCTTTTACTTCTTCCTTCAGCATAATCTTCAAGAAAATGTGCTCCAGAGAAAATAAGAATCAATAACGTTCCTTCCCAAAAATTTCCTATCAGAGAAGCCCCTATTGCAGCTATTCCCATTAGAATATGAGAATTAGGTGTAAATTTGTGTTGGATTTTTGAGTTTTCAATCGTTTCTCCAATTCCTTCAAGAATAATGACATGATAACCCGCACTAATTGAAGCAATGGAAAATAAACTATTTTGTAATAAACTAGTTTCTCCGTTTAAAAATAACGCAATGAGCGACAATGCTAAACCAATAAAGTACAAAATAATTGGCATTTTCCCATGATCATGTTCATGATCGTGACTATTATTTTCGTGTGAGTGTTGCTCTTGAATCTCTTTCATTTCTATCACCCTTCTTAATAAAACTATTTTTTTGAAATCGTAACGCTTACGAATTACATCTGAGCGAACAATCATATGTTTACGCGTTCATTATATATTGCTCTATCTGATTTGTCAAACAAATAGTTATCTTATTTAGTTAATAAAAAAATTGGACTCTAAAACAGCTCTGCTTATGGAAAAACCTTGCTTTATAAAAATCTTGTGCTAATCTAAGCATGAACAAACACACATATGAAAGAGAGGAAGTTTTATGAAATCATCATCAACTTCTCCGTTAACAAATGATACTATCCAAGAGGTAAGTAAGATATTTAAAATGATTAGTGACCCTACACGTCTTTCAATTTTATTTCTTTTACAGAAAGAAGAACTTAGTGTTGGAGCAATTGCGCAGTCTTTAAGTATGGAACAATCAGCCATTTCTCACCAGTTAAAAACTTTGAAGACTTCAAGATTAGTAAAATCAAAAAGAGTTGGTAAAAATATGATTTATAGCCTTGACGATCTTCATATTTTTAGTATTCTTGAGCAAGTTTCAACTCATATCGAAGAACAAGAAAAATAAGCACAAACTACAAAGTTAAAATTATTTTACAATTCATTAGTTCAAATAAAAAAGACAGCGAGGTGAAACCTCGCTGTCTTTTTTATTTGAATTTCACTATCGTAGTTGTTTATATAAAGTTTAATAGTGTTTGAATCGTGCCATTTTCGATCAATATATAAATTCCTAAACCAATAAAGACTATAGGAACAATGATTCGTTCATATTTTTCTAACGTTTCGGAAATAAATGAAATTTTTGCTAATTTGTAACTGATAGAGCAAAGAACCGCAACAGATATAGCAAAGACTATTAAAGCTGTGACAATTTCTGAAAACGATAGCGAGGTAAAGTAAGGAATATAAATCCCTAAATTATCGCCACCAGAAGCAATTGTTATTAAGGAAACGGTCCAAAAGAAGCGGTTCGTTCCTCTTGATTCAAGCTTTTCAACGACGTCCTCTTCTTCCTCCTCTTCACCGACCAATGCCACTCTTATTCCTAAGAAAATCGGAATAAGACCGAGAAGCCCAATGATCCAATCTTGTGGAATGAAATTTAGCACGTATGCTGCAAATAAACTTATGGCTACTAAGATACCTGTTCCCAGATATTGACCCCAATAAATCTGATGGAGTCCTTTTTTTGTATGACTTTGAGAAAAAATAATCAGCAAGATAAATAAATAGTCAATGCTGGTAGAAATATAAACAGCGAGTGCTGATAAAATGCTTTGTAACAAAATAACTTCCTCCAAACTAAATTTTCATAGAATTATTTTCTGACAATTTTAGAAAATCCTGCACAGCGGAAAGTATCTCTTCATTCTCTAAAGAGTAATAAACTACTTTTCCATCTTGACGTGATTTTGCCATTCCATTCTTTTTTTAAAAACGTAAATGGTGTGACGTTGTAGCAATACTAGCATTAAGTATCTCTGCTAAATCACAAACGCACATCTCCTTATAAGTTTCTAAAGCATAAAAAATTTTAATCCTAGAAGAATCGCTAAAACATTTTCCTAATATAAGTAAAGTTGAAAGGTCTTTATCTTTTAAATTTTTTTTAACACTAGCTACTTTTTCTTTATGTATACTGTTAGTTGTACATACTTCTGCAGTCATTAACTTAATCACCCCATTCAAGCGAACGTTTGAATGAAGTGTAGCTATCTAAACATTGTTTTGTCAATAATTAGTTAATCTATAGACAATTCAGATAAATTCAACATTGATAAAACAAGATTTTTGACACACTATTTTATGTAAAATAGTGTGTCCTAAAATAAAAAAAGGGTTTGTCTTATTACGACAAACCTTTTTTTTATTAAGTCTCAAAGACTGATATAATAACGTTGCAATTGAGATTTGCTAAAAATATGTGAGTTAGCAAATTTTAATTGCTAGGAGACCTTTTCAAAACACATTATTCTAAATTTGGGAGATAAATACAATGCTAAATGAGATTTTAAAAGAAAAAAGAAAAGAACTTGATCTAACTCAACAGCATGTTGCTGATCATTTGAATGTCACACGACAAACAGTGTCAAGTTGGGAAGTTGGGAAAAGTTTCCCTGATATTTCAACATTAATAAAAATCAGTGATTTTTATCAATTATCTTTAGATTATATGTTAAAGGGGGATGTCAATCTTATGAAAAAAATCAAAAAAGATACAAATGATTTAAAAAAATATCAAAATATAAAAGAGATTTTAAAGATAATTTGTTATGGCTTACTCATCGTAGCTTTCTTTTATTTAGCTGGACATGCAATTGGAAAAGGTTGGGCTTACTATACTCAATAAATTACTTGTTAGGCTAAAATGAACCCTTTGGTTAACGGGTTCGTGATACACGCTTTTAAGCAATTTCATGTATTGATACTTATTTTATTTTTATAGTATACATAGGAGGTTTTCAAATGAAAAATAAAAAGAAATTAATTATTTTTTTAATAGGATGTGTAGTAGGAGGCATTATTTACATACTACTATCTTAATTACCTATTTTAAATTGAATTTAATCAGAAAAAAAGTATTTTTAATTAAAATATTTTATTTCTTCGATTTAAAAAAATCGGTCCATTTTCTTTTATTATTTTTAGAAGTTATGTCCATTTCATCTTTATTATCTTTAAATGTAAGTTCTAATTTCTCTATTTTTTGATTCGCTTGCAACGTCAAAACTTGCTGATTCTCAATTAATTTTTGCAATTGTTTTTGTGATTCTAACAGTTGAGAAATTTGCTGATCTTTTTCTTTTATTTGTTCTTTATAATGTGCTATTTCTTTGTCGTTTCCTACTGTTTCTTTTGTCGGTTCTTTGTCGGTTTTAACTGTTTCTTTGTCGACAGAGAACTGTTTTCTTTTGTCGATTTTATCTGATAAAGCCTTTTGCCCCAAGGGTTTTATGTATATAATGTTTTTGTCGCTCTTTGTCGTATAGTTTGTCGGCAAAGACTTTAGATGATATTGCACCGTTTGTTTGGTTACACCTAACATTTCTGCTACCTCTTTTACCGTTTTATCTGTCAAAACTACACCTCCATATATCCTATTTTGTACCCTATTTTAAACTACCTATTCAAGTAAGGACATAAAATTATAAACGCTCTTATTGTAAGCAAAGTTAAGCAAATTATTTTTTTGATTGGCTAAAGCCAATTGGTTGCAAGAAATCACTCGGTAACCGCTGCG
>CAUQFM010000073.1:0-11545 GCA_963517295.1 uncultured Vagococcus sp. | reverse complement strand
CCTTATTTCTAATATCCGCTTGTATCACTACTATTTGTTTTTGCACCGATAATTTTAACGCCATCACTAGCACCAATACGTGATGCGCCAGCAGCTACCATCGCTTCTGCATCCTCTGTTGTTCTAACTCCACCGGATGCTTTAACTAGCGCTTTATCGCCAACAGTATCCTTCATCAATTTAACATTTTCAGCTGTTGCTCCAGCTGTTGAAAAGCCTGTTGATGTTTTTACGTAGTTTGCCCCAGCTTCTACTGATAATTCGCAAACTTTGATGATTTCTTCTTTTGTTAAAAGTGCTGTTTCGATAATCACTTTAACTAAAGCGCGTCCTTTTGCTTCATTCACAACAGCTTTAATATCTTCTAAAACAACATCATATTGTGCTTGTTTTAATGCGCCAACATTTATAACCATGTCTACCTCATCAGCACCATCACTAATCGCTTGATTCGTTTCAAAAGCTTTAGTCTTTGAAGAATTTGCTCCTAAAGGAAAACCAATAACTGTACAAATTTTTACGTCGCTTCCCGCTAATTCTTTTTTAGCAAATGGAATCCATACTGGATTAATACATACTGACCAAAAGCCATGTTCTTTTGCTTCGCTTGTTAAAACAGCAATCTCATCTTGAGTAGTGTCTGCTTTTAATTTTGTGTGATCTATCATTTTCGCTAATTTCATTATATTTATACTTCCTCTCTATTTGTTAACAAATTAATTATAACCTCTATCCGCACAAATGTAAAGTTTATTATGAACATAATTTCAAATAAGCAATTTTTTAGCGGTCCAATAGTCAGTAACTAGAGTATTAACATATTCTCCATTCAAAGCTCCTTTGATTGCTTTTAATTTATGTTCACCACCTGCTACTAATAAAGAGATCCGCTTTTTAGGTAATTCAGAAAGCTCAATGCCTATCGTCCGCTCATTAATTTCTTTTGAAGCAATTTTGCCATTTTCATTGTAAAAGCGAGAACAAATATCCCCAACAGCTGTCTTCTGTAAATGATTTTTTTGCTCTTCTGTTAAATACTCTAATTGAAAAACTAATGCTTCTTCTCTTATTGTTCCTACTGTATAAACCGCTACGCTTGCTTCTTCTTGAAGTTTCATAATATGCTGAATATGACGATCTTTTTCAACTACTGTTTTAACTTCTTTATTATCAAAAATAACTGGTAAAGGAAGTGCTGTCCCAGTTGTATGATAATTGTCTGCGAATAATGATAGTGTTTCATGAGCAAACGTTGTTACCTTTGAATGAGTAATACTTCCCTTTAACTGGACCACTTGAATCTTTTTAGAATCATTAGGTTGAAGTTTTTTGGCTACTTCATAAATAGTTGTTCCCCATCCAATTCCAATTATATCGCCATCTGCTATTACTTCTGAAAGATAATTTGCAGCTTCCAAACTAATTTGTTCCACAATCAACTCATAGTTATCACTTGGAGTTTGTGCGATAACAACTTCTTTTAATCCAAATTTTTCTTTAATTTCTCTAGCTAATACTGTTCTTTCACTAAAAGGATCTGTAATTGTAATCGTCACAAATCCATTATCCTTAGCATGTTTGAGTAATCTAGAGACTGTTGGTCTTGAAATATTTAATTCCGTTGCTATTTTTTGTTGTCCATACTCTAGCTGATAGTAAAGTCTGGCTACTTCAACACTTAATTGATCTTTTGTTAAACTCATTTTGATTTTCCTTCCACAGTTGCTTCTTTAAGACATAAAAAAAGTTACTTACTCAACAGTATATAACTGAATTTATTACGTTACAATAACTTCTAACCGATGTGCTTAATTATGGCATATTTGATGTAAGCACACCATAGTTTAACTTAGCTATAAAATAATTTAGAAAATAATAAAAAGAGACTGACAAATTTTGTCAATCTCTTCTCTATACTTCTATAACATCACAGTAACTGTTGCTGCAATGATAATCAATGCTAATCCGATAATTGTCATCGTCATTTCTTTTTTAGATCTCTTTTGTCCTAAGAACCAAATACCTGTTAGTGTTGCTAAAACAACTGATGTTTGTGATAGGATAAAGCCTGTCGCTAAACCATTCATATCTGGTTGTGCAGAAATAAGATAAGTTAAAGCAGCAAAAGCAAAGAAGAAACCTGAAATAATATGTTTATATGAAACGGCTTCTTTAAATGCTGATTGTTCTTTGTTTTTCATTGTTAAGACAATACTATAAATTACCGCAACTAATAACATACCAATTGCTTGTGGTAAGAATGCTTCTTGCCCTGTTAAGTTAGTTGCTTGTGGCGCTGCTGAGTAACCCCAGTAACCAATTTCACCAATCGCTAACATGATAACAGCTTTTTTCAAGACACTCGCATTTTCATCTGTTTTTTTCTCTGACCATACTGTTAAACTTGCTCCAATAATAATCAAAACTAACGCTAGTCCACCGACTAATTTAGCTGTCGCACCTGGCCAGTTGCCTAGTGCAATAACACCCCATAATGACGCGCCTAACAATTGGAAGGCTGTTGTAACTGGCATCGCTTTTGATGAACCAATTAAACCAAATGAGTAGAAAGTAATAATTTGTGCAGATGCCCAACCAATACCTGATAAAACACCTAACATTAAATCAGATCCTGAAGCTAAGCTGATGCCTTGTGTCATTGAAAAGACAATAGCAAAAATTAGTGTTCCGATTGTTGATCCTAATATTTGATTATCTGGTCTACCACCAATTTTTGATGCGATGGTTGGATAAAGACCCCAACCTAAAAGTGGTCCTAAACCAATAAGTAATGCTGTTGTATTCATATTCATCCCCCTATTTTCCTTTTAATTAAAAGACTACGCCACTTTCCAATAAAATGTTTGCATACGGTGTCATTTCACCTGTTCTAACAAAAGCATGACAGTTGTTAAGTTCTGCTTTCATTTCACTATGTGGAATAAACTCGATAGGTGTTTCTGGTAAACGATCTTGAATCATTTTTAACATTTCAGGATTCATCTCTTTAATTTCCATTGCTAAATACACCTTTTGAACTTCTAATTCTTCAAGAACATTATTTAAAACGTCCATAAAACTTGGAATGCCATTATCTACAGCTAAGTCGATTTTTTCTGTCGTCATTGGAACTGGCATACCAGCATCTCCAATACTTAATTTGTCGAAATGTCCCATTTGAGAAATAACTCTTGAAATATCTGAATTGATAACTTTTGATTTTTTCATTTTAATTTTCTCCTAAACTAATTCATTTTTGTATGGAATTGATGGTTGTGCACCGTATCTTTGAACAGTTAATGATGATGCTTTGTTACCATAAGTAATCGCTTCTTCAATATTACTGTAATCCGTTTTTAAAATAGTGCTTAACGCTCCGATAAATGTATCACCTGCTGCTGTTGTATCGACTGCTTTAACTTTGAATGCTGGTACAATACCAGATTTTCCATTCACATCATAGAAAGCACCTTTACTACCAATTGTGATAATAACAGCTTCAATACCTAAATCATGTAAATAATCAGCGGCTTCTTTTAAGCTTTTTTCATCTGTTACTTTAATTCCAGTTAAAATTTCTGTTTCAGTTTCGTTTGGAATAATCATATCTGTCACAGATAACAATTCTTTTGGCATCTCACTAAGAGCTGGCGCTGGGTTTAAAATTGTTTTAACTTGTTTACTTCTCGCAATATTAAATGCTTCCGTTGTACTATTGATAGCACTTTCAAATTGAGAAATTAAAAAATCGCTTTTACCAATAATTTCTGCTGATTCTTGTACATCTTCTGGTGTAAAACTGTTGTTAGCTCCGGAGAAGATCAGAATACTATTTTCGCCAGCATCATCTACAGTAATGAAAGCTTGACCCGTTGATTGATTATCTAACTTAATTACACCTGTTGTATCAATCTCTTCTTGTTCAAGTAATTCACTCATAACTGTTCCTGCTCCATCATTTCCCACTGCACCAATGAAATAAGTATCTGCACCAGAACGTTTAGCTGCAACAGCTTGATTAGCTCCCTTGCCACCGCCGGCAGTAAAATGTTCTTTCGCATGCATTGTTTCCCCAGGTTTAGGCATTTGGCTTACTCTAAGTGTTGTATCTAAGTTGATACTTCCAATAACGGTAATCGTATTCATTTTTATTCCCTCCAAGATTTATTTGTTTAATTTTTATAAATTAAAACGTTTTATTAAAACGTTTTAATAAGACAACAAAAATATAACACATGATGAAAGCAATTTCAAGCATGTGTCGTTGAAAATCTTTTTATTATATTAACGGGTAGTTTTTTAGACTCCCATTCTTTTTCTGGATGCTCTATTCGATCAAGCAACATCTCAGCAGTTTGTCTACCTAAATCGTAGATTGGTTGTCCTATTGTAGTCAGTGGTGGTGTCATATATTCGCACATCTCTACATTATCGTAGCCCACAATACTATAATCCTCAGGCACTATCTTTCCTAATTCTTTTAAACCAAGATATAAACCAAAAGCAATTTCATCATTAATCGCAAAAATCCCACTAATATTTAGTTGCGTAATTTCCTTCGCTGCTTTTCGACCACTTTTCTTAGATAAGTCTCCCACTTCAATTAGCTGACAATTTTCTCCATAAATAGATTGAAAGCCATCCACTCGCCTTTGAATATTTTGCGTAATATTTATAGGGACAACGATTGCAACATTCGTATGATTTAATTCCTTTAAATGCTCTCCTGCTAATTTTCCACCCAAAAAGTCATCTGTACCAATAGTATCACTATTTCCTTCAGAACTTTTTTGATCTAAAATAATAAACGGATGCTTTTTATTTCTTAATAAACGTTCAATGTCCTCATTACTAATCGCAGAACTGGCAATAATAAAGCCATCTACGCCTCTTCGACTTAGCTCTTCTAAAGCATTATTTTCTCGTTTATTCTCTTCATTTGCATTACATAACATCGTGATAAAATTCTCTTGATACAACACATCTTCAATACCTCTAACTAATGTTGAAAAGAAAGGATTTGAGATATCTGGCACCATAACTCCGATTGTTTTACTTTTTTTCATGACCATTCTTCGAGCAAAATAATCTGGTTCGTAATTTAGCTTTTCTTTAATTTTGATTACTTTTTCAACCGTTTTAGGGCTAAAATTCTTTCCGTTACCATTTAATATTTGTGAAACTGTAGAAATTGAGACACCAGACTCTTTTGCAACATCTTTAATGGTTATTTTTTTCTCAGTCATTTTTTCCCCCACCCAATATCATTATCGTTCCTAGTTTACCTTATTTCGACTGATTTAACATTAAAATAGCAAAATTTAATCTCTTTACTTATGACGGTTCAATTCTTTAATAATTTTAAAAAACATAGCCTGATGACTGACATTGAATATTGTTTCATCATTATATAGTTCTCTTTCATATAATTTTGTTAATCTACTTAATTCTGGTTCCACTTGAGGGTATTTCATTTCAAAATCTAAGGCATAATCCATGAGTGGTTGTTCTTGCTTCCGATAATACTTAGTATTCGCCTTTTTGATAATTTGTTCATAGACCTTATGATACGCATTTTTATTGTGTTTAAAAGTAACTAAAGCATAGAGATATAGTCGGTACTTGAATAGACATAACAGGATTGTTCCAATTATAATTCCTAACACCAAAAAAATAATTTTAGAATACTTTTCAAATGAAAAACTAGTCCTTTGTTTCTTTTTAACATCTGGATTCATCTCAGTTGTTTCTTTTGATTTGTTTTTATCTTGCTCTTTTTTAGGCGCTATATCATCCTTTGGCGTCGTTTCTTTGTTTCCTTTGTTAGTTGTTTCCTTTTCTTGTTCAACTTGTCGAACCTGATAGAATGTTGGTGTTGGCTCAAAAGGAACCCAGCCAATTCCTTCAAAATAAACTTCTACCCATGAATGAGCATCTAAATTTCGAATCTCGTAAATATTCTGATCTCCATCTTTTTTCTTCATACTTCCTGTGCTAAAGCCTTTAACCCATCTTGCTGGGATATCAATTGAACGCAACATAACAGTCATAGCTGTGGAAAAATTATCGCAGTAGCCCACTTTAGTTTCGAATAAAAACTGTTCTACATAGTCCTGATTTTCTCTTGGATAAGGAACCTCTGCTTTAGAATATCTGAAGTTAGAAGGATCTTTTAAATAAGTTTGCAGAGCTAAAACTTTATCATAGCTTGTACCTTTTTCTTTAGTTATCTCTTCTGCCAACTCTTTAACTTTTTTTGGAAAATTTTCTGGTAAAGAGGTGTAATGATTATTAGTACTTGGGTAACTAGTAGCTGTTTGCTTTAATTTATCTTCTGGGATATCCATATTTTGAACCGTCATCTTGATTTGATTAAGATTAGCATTATTTTTTAATTCTACTCGACCTGTTCGCTCATCAAATCTAAATTGATTACTTTCCTTTACACCGTCCAGTGTTGATTTTCCATAAGTCACTGGAACATACTTATCCGAATAGGAGAAAATAAGCTCGATTTCCTCTTTTTCTTGATTATTTAAGCTTCCGTTTTCGAGAATGAAGGCTGTTTGGGGATCAACATCTTCTAGCCTTAATTCATCAGATAGTTCCCACCCTTTGCCTGTATAAATATCTTTACTTGCTATACGCCAATAATGCGGATTTTTTTGGGTCGCTTTAAATTGAAGTGTCTTGTCATCCCATAAAGCACCACCTAGCTCACTATCATCCTCACTAAAACCAGTACTTGAAGCTATCCCATATTTATAATTGGCAATATAACTATAAAAACCTTTATTCGTTAAATAATTTCTATATGGCGACGCAATTGTTACGGCCTGTTTTTCCATAAAAGTAGTTGGCAATACCAGACTTAAAGTTAAAATTACAGCTAACAAAACAACTGCAGCTAAACTAAACTTAAAGGATTTAAACTTGCTTATTTGAAGCCCTCTTAGTAATAAAACCAAGCATAAAATCAGTAAAATTTGTTTAGTTATCATAATATCGTTGAATATACTTAAAAACATTAAATAACTAACAATAATTAATCCCACTGAAATAATATTTTGGCCCACGCAAAATGCCTCAACTAAAATAACTAAAAATATTAAAAGACAAAAATAAGTTAGCGCTAATGGATAGATAAAGGATTCACTGGAATGAAGTTCCTCAAAAAACGTTCTACCATGCTTTACAAATAACAGCATTGACGGCTTTTCATTCACTATTTTTGAGAAGTAAAGACTGCTAATCATTATGGTCAGATAAATAGGGATTTTTACCCAATATTTTTTTATCACCATCGCAACTAAACTAAATGTGACTATTGGAAAAAGAATTTGTTTAGGATTCGGAATCGAGAAAGAAATTAGCATCGTTTGAAAAGATAAATAAAAAATCAGTACTGATACAATAAAAAATGAAGCCTTTTCTTTCCAATTTTTCATTTTCTAATCAACTCACTTTCAATCATCTGATAATCAATCACTTTAACTTTCTGTGTTTGATTAAATTTACAAAGTTCTTTAGTTAACTTAGACGTTATTTCAGGTGTCATTATAATTATATTTTTTTCTTTAAGTGTCATAAATTCACCAGGATAAGCAGCTTTTTTAATTCGTGCAAAATCAATTGGAGATTCAACTAATTTTTGAGAAACATTGTCTCCCATTAGATAAAAATCCCAATCATTATTTTTATTTGACTGAAACAAAGTAAAAAAGACTTGCAAGCTTTTTTCAAAATAAAAGCTTTTAACTCCGTAAAAAATAAAAACAGTTTTCGCAAGTTGTTGTTGCTTATATTCTCGTAGCATCAGCGTTTGTTTTTTACTGGATAATTTCCAATCAATTTCCTTAACTGAATCTCCGACTTGATATTCTCTGATATTTTCTACATCAAAACTTCGCTCACCAAATGATGTCTTTTCAAATAGTTGGGTAATTTGGTGATAACTAGTATCTTCTTGGGTACTTGGAAGAACTGACAACTCAAATTCAACAGCCAGTTGTTGTTTTTTACTAATCAATCCAAATAAATCACTAGATGTGATTTCAACTGTCACTTTTTCTAATGACATTCGCTTTTTTGCTTCCCAAATAAAGGTCATTTTTTTATCTTTCTTAAAAAAAAGATAAAAGGTTTCTTCATAATCCAACTCAGAACAAACTACAGTTAATAACGGAAAAAAACAGTTTTTCTTGTATGTATTAAGTAATTTAAACTCAATCTCACGTTTTTCTCCAACCTCGACTATGACTGGTGTTAAGGGTGTCATGATAAAATATTTCAAAGGTGATAAAACAGCAAGATAACTAATAAGTAAGAAAAAAAATAAAAAGAAAAAAATACGCCAGCTCATTTGAGAATTGAACGTCAAGGCATAAATGAAGCTAACAAAAAAGAAGATTGTTAATAATAGATTGTTTATTTTTTTCATCTCATTTACCTCTCAATAGGAATTGGGACATTTTCGATAATTTCTTCCATCATAGTTGTCATTAATCTTTCATCTGGTTGATGATTATTTTTCAATTTAATCCGGTGACTAAAACAGTAAGGTAATATCTGTTGTAAATCTTTAGGAGTAACGTACTGACGACCTTCAATTAAAGCATATGCTTTAGCCGCTTTCATAAAATCTTCACTTCCACGGGGACTTACACCTAAAAGGATTCCTTCATGTTCTCTGGTTTCTTGAACCAAACGTAACGCATAACGTGCAACTTTTTCATGAACAAAAACTGCTTTCACTTGTTTTTTTAACTCTGTCAATTCTGTCACTGTCATGACTGGTTTCACTTCAATCAGAGTTCTTTCTTCACCCAAAATAAGTTGTAATTCATCTTCAAAACTCGGATAGCCAATTTTTAATTTTAGCAAAAATCGATCTAATTGAGCTTCTGGTAGAGAATACGTTCCTTCGTGTTCCACTGGATTTTGCGTAGCCAAAACTGTAAAGTGGGGAGATAGTTCATAGGTAGCATTATCAATCGTAATTTCTTTTTCAGCCATTGCTTCTAACAGAGCTGACTGTGTTTTAGGCGTTGCTCGATTAATTTCATCAACCAATAAAATCGATGTAAAAATTGGTCCTTTGTGAAATTTAAATGACTGATTTTTTATGTCATAAATAGAAACACCAATAATATCGTTAGGTAATAAATCTGGTGTGAACTGAATTCGATTATAATCACATTGAATTGTTTTAGAAATTGTCTTAACTAATAAGGTCTTTCCCACCCCTGGAACATCTTCAAATAAAACGTGTCCACCTGATAAAATAGCCGTTAAAGTCAATTTAATGACCTCACGTTTTCCAAGTAATACCTTAGAGACTTCATCAATCCATTCTTCTAATTTTCCTAAATTCGATTCATTCATCTTTTTTCACCCTTTATGCTGATTTATTTTAATTAAATCATACCATTCCTTTGCTCGGAAAACACCTTAACTAAAAATATTCAAAAAAATTATATTAAGAATGACACTTAAATAAAATTTGACTATGATATAATAAGTTAAGCACAAAATTCTCTGTATTGGAGGCGTTAATATGGATATTTATAGCATTTTAGGTATAAGTGAGGAAGCATCAATTGATGACATTCGTTTAGCCTATTCAACAAAATTAAAAACAATTGATATGTCAAAAAATATCGAAGAGTATCAAAATTTAAGAGCTGCTTATAACGAAGCTTTAAAAGTAGTTAATAACCACTATTATCAATCAAAAAATGACATTAAAACTGAACTGAATGCTACAGTCAAAAAAACAACTACGACCGCTACATCACCATTAATCTCTGAAAAAGAAGAAGCTCAAAAGAAACCTGTTAAAACAAGTACTCATCCTATTAGTTCTGAAAAAGAAGTATTCACTCATGATTTAGCTCTTTTTCTTGCAGAAAAAACTTATTTTAATAACCCCTCTGATTGGCACACTCTTATTAGTTCTGTTCTATCTACAAATGAAAAAGAGTCTGCTTTAACGACAATTAAAGTTTTTTTACTAGAAAATTATATGTTACTCGATGATCGTACCAGACATGAAATGATTAATCTTTGTGATTTTTCTGAAAGTTCTTTTAATTCAACTGAAGATATTGTAACTTTTAGAGAACGTATCAATCAAGAAAATTTTCTAGACTATGATTGCTATGCTTTTATGCCAAGTGGAATTCGTGAAGATTATTTTAAATTAAGATACCAACTTCACCAATCTATTCAGGTAGCAGATTCTCCTTTCTTGCTTTCAGAAGTAAAAATGAATCAACTAATCGATTACCCATATAAAGATGACGATTTACTTTTTTTACTAAGTGTTAGCGGTTTACTAAATCAAATAAAGTTAACCAATCAAGGACTTAAAAATTACTTGTCAAAGATTCATTCAGATAAATATATTCATGATGTTAAAATCTTAAAAAAATATGCTTCCTTTTTAAATAAAGATACACCAATCACTATCTCTAACGCTGAAATCATTGGCTTAACTTGGGTTTCTGAAGCAACAAAAGAACAATTAATGACACAAATAAGGAAAGTAAAACAAGACAACAAACCAAAAAAAACATCTAAAAGAACTCTTCCTTATCCACCAAGTATGGAGACTAAATCTCACAAACCATTTAATATTTGGAAAGGTATTGCGATTTTTATTGTTGTTTTGATAAGTTCTTTATTTGTTGTCTCGATTATTTCACCCAATACCGGAGAAATAGATTTTGAAAATAGTTCGGAAGATAGTAATCAAGAAAATAATGAAATAGACTATTTTTTAAAAGCTAGACCTAATAATATTCGACTGAATTATGAATTATACAATTATCTTTTTTTATCAGAAGATGTATTGTCAGAACCACCCATTGGTTTCACTGAGGACTCACTTAAAGAAATTAATAACATAAAGAAAAATAATGCACAGGATATTGAAAAAATCGGTAAGCTTGATCCTTATTCTGAGGCTTCTGAAGCTCACTATTTAACAGAAAATAATACAGTCATTAGCTTCATTTCATTTAAAGAAGTTGAAAATTTTAATTTAAAGGTAACGATTAATGCCAAAAATACCATTAATCAAGTTCAAGTAATTAATTCATCTGAAATGCCTAAAAATAAGTCATTTGGTACACTAGATGCTGCAACTTTTTTCTTTGAAGATATTGCAATTAAGCACGATAGACTAGATGATTATAAAGCTGATTTAGAACAACTCTATTCGCTTTATTTAACGGAAGACTGTTATGATTTATTATTAAGTATGGATGATGACGCCTTTACTTATTTGAGTACTTTTAGCTACACAAAACCATATTTATTAAAAGTTAAGGAGCAGACTATTATTGTTTTTACAGGATATAGTGACCAACTTATTTTTATGGATTTAGATGATAATTTTAAAATAAGTCACCTTTATGCTGATTACTTTGAAAAAGCGCCTGAAGAATATCTAGAAGCTGTTAAAAAACTAAAAATTAATAAAGAAGATGCCAATCCCTGGGCTATCTCCTTGGGAAATTCAAAATAGCTAAAGCTAAAAAAG
>CAUQFM010000072.1:0-11675 GCA_963517295.1 uncultured Vagococcus sp. | reverse complement strand
CCATCTCTAGCAGCTTGAGTCAGATTTTCACCGAATTCTTGTAAAATGGAACCACTTCCTTGGTTAGGTGGTTTAGGTGGACCCATGCGTCCTGATTGCGTTTGGGGTGATTTATCTTGTGGTTGTTGGTAATTTTGTTCAGCTAATTGACGGAATAAATCATTAAGAGAACCAAAACCATAAGGATCTTGTGTCATTTTTTCACGATGTGCTAAATCTTCTTGTTGTTTAATTTCTCTATAACATTTTTGGCACAAATCAATCTGTTTTTTTTGCCCTTGGTTATTTGCATACAGATGAATTGTCGCATCATTTGCTTGGCAATTTTGACAAAGCATTCGATCACTCTCCTAGCTTGATAAATAAAGTCAAAAATCATATTGACCTTTTTTGACCTTTGATTAATTATAACTTATTTACTTACTTTTTATCAAGAGATTGAACTTTTAAAAAGTATGATTTTGAATAGAAAGAGAAAGTGAGCTATAATTATCTAGCGAAAGAGTAACTAACAGATGAATGAAAGTAGGTGGATAATAATATGGAAGAAAAAAACTATATTACTTTGATAGAAGATTTACTTACAGGTAAGATTGAAGAGCTCCATGTAGAAAAAGAAGACTTCATTTTATTTAGAGATACTTGGATAAATCATTCGGAAAAAGATAGCATTTATGGGGAAGCTATTTTGGGTGGTAAGGTTATTTATAGAAGAAGGACATGAAAATAAAATAAAGACATTCAAGTTCAGTCAATAACTTGAATGAAAAAAGTTGTCACAGTTAGTAAAACATGGTATTCTTTATCATTGAAAGGGTTATAATTTTTTAGTAAATCGCTATCAATTTATAATCTAAAAAAATACATTCAGATAATTGAAGGAGAATGATTAATTATGGAAAAAAAAGACTTTCACGTAGTAGCAGACACAGGTATTCACGCACGTCCAGCAACTTTATTGGTACAAACTGCAAGTAAATTCAGTTCAGATATCAACTTAGAATATAAAGGTAAATCAGTTAACTTGAAATCAATCATGGGCGTTATGTCTTTAGGCGTTGGCCAAGGTGCTGACGTAACTATTTCTGCGGAAGGTGCTGACGAAGTAGAAGCAATCGCAGCTATCGAAGAAACAATGAAAAAAGAAGGTTTATCAGAATAATGACTAAACAATTAAAAGGTATTGCCGTTAGTGATGGCATTGCGGTTGCAAAAGCTTATCTTTTAGTTGAGCCAGACTTATCTTTTGAGAAAAAATCAATCGATAATGTCGATCAAGAAACTGCTCGTCTTTCTGATGCATTAAAACAATCAACAACTGAGTTACAAGCTATTCGTAACAAAGCTGTTAAGAGTTTAGGTGAAGAAGAAGCACAAGTATTTGATGCTCATTTAATGGTCCTTTCAGATCCAGAGTTAGTTGGAGCTATTGAGGGTAATATTAAAGATAACCAAGTCAACGCAGAATCAGCACTTAAAGATGTAACAGATATGTTTGTTGGGATGTTTGAAAACATGGTGGATAATCCATACATGCAAGAACGTGCAGCAGACATTAAAGATGTAATGAAACGTGTAATGAGTCACTTAGTTGGCGTTAAATTACCAGATTTATCAATGATTGACGAAAAAGTTATCATTGTTGCTGAAGATTTAACACCAAGTGATACAGCTCAATTAGATCGTAATTTCGTTCAAGCCTTTGTGACTAACATTGGTGGACGTACGTCTCATTCAGCTATCATGGCTCGTTCATTAGAAATCCCAGCTATTGTTGGTACAAAAGAAATTACTGAAATGGTCGTTGAAGGTGATGTATTAGCTATTGACGGTAGTGAAGGTAACGTAGTTGTTAACCCAACAACAGAACAAATAGCAGATTTTGAAGCAAAAGGAAAAGCTTTTGATGATCTTAAAGCTGAATGGGATAAATTAAAAAATGCTAAGACTGTAACAGCTGATGGTAAACATTTTGAATTAGCTGGAAATATTGGAACACCTAAAGATTTAGAGGGTGTTAATGGACATGGTGGCGAAGCTATCGGTTTATATCGTACAGAATTTCTATACATGGACTCTCCTGATTTTCCTAGTGAAGATGATCAATTTGAAGCTTATAAATCAGTTTTAGAAGGTATGAATGGTAAACCAGTTGTGGTTCGTACAATGGATATCGGTGGAGATAAAGAGTTACCATACTTAAAATTCCCTGAAGAAATGAACCCATTCTTAGGTTACCGTGCGATTCGTATCTGTTTAGCAGAAGACGAAATGTTCCGTACTCAGTTACGTGCACTTTTACGTGCCTCAACTCACGGAAACTTACGTATTATGTTCCCAATGATTGCTACATTACAAGAATTTCGTGATGCAAAAGCAATGTTGTTAGAAGAAAAAGCTAAATTAGTTGCTGAAGGTGTTGAAATCTCTGAAGATATCCAAGTGGGTATCATGATTGAAATCCCAGCAGCAGCAGTAATCGCTGATCGCTTTGCTAAAGAAGTTGATTTCTTTAGTATTGGAACGAATGATCTAATCCAATATACTATGGCAGCAGACCGTATGAACGAACGCGTTTCTTATCTATATCAACCATATAACCCTGCAATCTTACGTTTAATTAAAAACGTAGTTGATTCAGCTCATGCTGAAGGTAAATGGGCTGGTATGTGTGGTGAGATGGCCGGAGATCAAACAGCTGTTCCATTATTAGTTGGTTTAGGTTTAGATGAATTTTCAATGAGTGCAACTAGTATTTTACGTACTAGAAGCTTAATGAAACGTCTAGATTCAACTAAAATGGCTGAATTAGCTAACAAAGCAATCACTGAATGTGATACAGCAGAAGAAGTTGTAGCATTAGTTAACGAATACACAGCAGAATAAAGGTGGAATAAAAATCGCTTTGCTCCAAGAAACTGGAGGTAATAGAGAACAATCGCTCTTTGATTGCTCTCTATTAGTGAAGTTGTCGTAGGAGTAGATTTTTAGTGCCATTCATAATTTGTAAATAAGGACTTGTGCATGAGTATTTATACTTGTGTTACAGGTCTTTTTTTATTTTTCTTAAAAAATGATTGTTTTTTGTAATAAATTTATGATAATTGCCCAAAACATGTTAGAATGATTGGTGGTTTCTTTTTTTGCATTTTTTAAAATATGCTATAATAAAAAGACAAACTAGGACTGAAGCAGGATGTTAATTTATCTGCTAATGAGTATAGTAATCAATAGGGAGTGAATTAATTGCTGAAGATTAATATGTTTTCTTCTGCTGACAAGGTGAAGGGACAAGGTGTCGGAAGTGCCTATAATGAATTAATAAAAATGTTAACCAAAACATTCCCTGAAGAATTTGAAATTATGATAAATAAATATAGCCAATCAGATATCGCACATTATCATACTGTGGACCCTTTCTTTTATATATCGACTTTTTTTAAGAAAAAAAGAGGAGTGAAAATTGGTTATGTTCACTTTTTACCAGAAACATTAGAAGGTAGTATTTCTATTTTTTCACCCTTTCAAAAATTTTTTGACCGTTATTTAATTTCATTTTATAAAAGAATGGATCAGCTAGTTGTTGTGAACCCTTCCTTTATTCCTAAATTAGCAGCAGCAGGTATAGAAACTAACAAAGTAACTTATATTCCTAATTTTGTTTCTTCAAAAGACTTTTATGAAATGACGGTTGAAGAAACGGAAAACTGTCGCTTGATGCTACAGTTTAAAAAAGATGATTTTATTGTTTTTGGTGCAGGTCAGATACAACAAAGAAAAGGCTTAGATGATTTTATAAAATTGGCTAATGAAAACCCAAATATTCAGTTTATATGGGCTGGTGGTTTTTCTTTTGGAAAGATTACAGATGGTTATGATCGTTACAAAAAAGTATATGATAATCCACCGAAAAATTTAAAGTTTACAGGCATTATCGACCGAAGTGAATTAGTTAAATATTATAATATTGCGGACATTTTTTTGCTACCTTCATATAATGAGTTATTTCCAATGTGCATCTTAGAAGCTTTTAATTGCGGTACACCAGTGATGCTTCGTGATTTGGAATTATATCATGCGATTATTGAAGACAAATATATCGAGACAAAAGATGTCGCAGATATGCAAGCTTCTTTAAATCATTTAAAAGATAATCAAGAAATGTTACAACTATTTAAAAATAAATCTAAAGAATCAGCTAACTATTACTCAGAAGAGAATGTTGCTAAAATTTGGTACGAATATTATACAAATAGTATAAAAAAATAAAAAGGAGGTGAGTGTTGTGAAAATCGGTTTTTTTACAGATACCTATTTTCCACAAGTGAGTGGTGTTTCGACGTCTATTAGAACATTAAAATTAGAATTAGAATCTCAAGGTCATGATGTCTATATTTTCACAACGACTGACCCCAATGTAAGAGAATTGGAACCTAGAATTATTCGGATGCCTAGTATACCTTTTATTTCTTTTAAAGAAAGACGCCTAATTGTTCGTGGGATGCTCTATGCTTATTATGTGGCAAAGGATTTAGAGCTAGATATTATACATACACATACAGAATTTGGTTTGGGTTTACTAGGAAAGCAAGTGGCTAAACAACTTGATATTCCGTGTGTTCACACGTATCACACTATGTATGAAGATTATCTTCATTATATTGCTAATGGTCGATTAATTCGTCCTGTTCATGTGAAGCAGTTTTCTAAGTTATATACAGCTAGTTTGTCAGGGATTATTTGTCCAAGTAAACGTGTAGTGGATAAATTAGAAGAGTATGATATTGATATTCCTAAATATATTATTCCAACAGGGATTGATATTTCCAAATTTACAGCCGTTTCGGAAGAGAAGAAACAAGCAATTAGAGAGAAGTACGGCATAGAGGAAGATCGGATTTTTTTGCTTTCAGTTAGTCGGGTTTCTTATGAGAAAAATATCCAAACAATTTTAGATGGTTTACCTGATGTGATAGCTAATGTACCTGAGATTAAACTTTTGATTGTAGGGGACGGCCCTTATAAAAAAGATTTAGAGAAACAGGTGGCTAGATTAGAAATAGAGGATTATGTTATTTTTTCAGGAGAAATCCCGAATGAAGAAATATCTCCCATATATCAAGCAGCTGATGTTTTTGTCAGTGCATCAGACTCTGAGACACAAGGGTTGACCTATACTGAAGCGATGGCAGCTAAAACAAAAGTTGTTGCTAAAGGAAATGATTACCTAAATGATTTGTTTGATGATTTAAGTTTAGGTATAACATATAGAGAAAACCAAGATTTTTCAGAGGCTTTAGTAACTTATTTAAAAGAAGCGCATCCGGTAAATGAAGACCTTATTAAACGTAAATTATATGAAATTTCGAGTGAAGCATTTGGAAAAAGAGTCGCTTCTTTTTATGAGGAAACTAGCGCTTATTACCAATTTATAGAGAGTGAACAAAAAGATGATTCAATGGATGAACCTAATTCGATTGAGGGATTTAAAAATAAATAGATGAGGCTAACTAATGAATAGAAAAAATATCATATACTTAGGAATAGCGTTCTTGCTAGGGGGAGTTGTGATTTGGAATGAACTAAGGAAGGTGAGCCTTAGTGAAATATATTTGGAGATTGTCACAATTAAATGGCAATGGTTAATAGCCGCTATTGTTTGTATGCTAATGCACTGGGTGATTGAAACAAAATTGATTCAGTTATTTTTAAAACGGAGTAATCCAGATTTTTCTTTTAAAAATGCTTTTAGAGTACCATTAATTGAACATTTATTTAATGCTATTACGCCTTTTTCAACAGGCGGACAGCCAGCTCAAATTTTAGCTCTTGGTAAATCTGGTGTTGATTATGGTGTTTCTGCTTCTGTGTCATTGATGAAATTTGTCATTTATCAAATTTGGATTGTGGTAAATTTTATCTTGTGTATTGTTTTAGGTTTCCACTGGATATCTGGAAATTTGGAGCGATTATCTTATTTTATTTTGATTGGATTTGGTCTTCATTTTTTTGTGGTTTTTTGTTTGCTGATGGTGATGTTCTGGCACAAAGGAACGCAAAGAATAGTTAATGGCTTTTTTAATGGTTTGGAACGATTTAAATTAGGTCGTAAACGAGAACAACGTCGTGAAATTATTTTAAATAAAATGGATAATTTTTATGATCACAGTCTTTATATGAAAAATGAACCCAAATTAATGATAAAAGCAAGTATATTAACGATTGGGCAACTGTTAGTTTATTATATTGTTCCTTATTTCATTTTACTTGCGTTAAATACTGAAGACGTCAATGTCCTAAAAGTGATTGTTTTTCATGCGTTTATTATTATGGTTATCTCGCTTTTTCCTATTCCAGGTGGAGTGGGTGGTGCGGAGTATAGTTTTACTTTATTATTTGGCACCTTTGTTGTTGTTAAAAGTAAACTAGTGTTAGCAATCTTTTTATGGCGAATTGTGACGTATTACATGGGCATTATTTTAGGTCTGATTGCTTTAGTAATAAGACCTGATTTACCTGAAAATCAATCTATTGAGTCTGATACTTAGTATTAGGCTCTTTATTATTTTTCAGTGATTGTTATAATGGAAGTACTAATATAAAGAGGTGGATAAAAATGCAAAAAATTGGCTTTATCGGGACTGGCGTTATGGGAGCATCAATCGTTAAACATCTATTAAATGCAGATTATGAAGTCGCTGTTTATAACCGAACAAAAAGTAAAACAGATGCTTTAGTTGACTTAGGTGCTACTTGGCATGACACGCCTAAAAACGTAACAGAAGTAAGTGATGTTATTTTTAGTATGGTTGGTTTTCCTAAAGATGTTGAAGGAATCTATTACGGAGAGTCAGGTGTTTTTAAAGCGGATATTAAAGGTAAAATTTTGGTTGATATGACAACTAGCACGCCTTCTTTAGCTCAAAAAATCTCAGAAACAGCTTCAGAACTAGGTGGAGATAGTTTAGATGCTCCGGTTTCTGGAGGCGATTTAGGAGCTAAAAACGGTACTTTAACAACGATGGTTGGTGGAAATCAAGCTATTTTTAATCAAGTTGAAGTAATTCTTAATGTTTTTAGTGGTAAAGTTAACTTACAAGGTGGCGCTGGGAGTGGTCAACATACGAAAATGGCTAACCAAATTATGATTGCAGGAACGATGACTGGTATGACAGAACTACTTGTATATGCTAAGGCTGCTAATTTAGATGTGGAGAAAGTCCTAGACACTGTTGGTGGCGGTAGTGCTGCTAATTGGTCACTAACAAATTATGCACCACGAATTTTAAGAGAAGATTATTCGGCCGGTTTTTTTGTTAAACATTTTGTAAAAGACCTTAATATTGCATTAGAGGAAGCTGAAAAAATGAACATAAACTTGCCAGCAACAAAAGAAGCTAGAAATCTTTATAATATGTTGATAGAGCAAGGTTTTGAAAATGATGGTACACAAGCGCTAATTAAACTTTGGTGGCATGAATAATTTTTTTAAAAATTTATTAAAAAAAAACAGATTTTCAATGCATGTTACCTCACTTTCTGTTACAATAAAGCAGAAGAAATTTGAAGGAGGCTAGCTCTATGAAAAGTTCGCAACTAACTGCAATCCTAAAAAGATTGGTCGCAATGATAGAGGCTGAAGACAGCGAGGTTCAAGTACGTCGTTTTGAACGTGAAGGACAAGAGCGATGCATCGTAACATTTGATAGCAGTACTGAGATGTTTGAGTTAACAGAAGCAGGTTCTCAACAAGTATATCAATTCGATGATATTGATTTAGTAGCTTTAGAGATATTTGAATTATTACAAGATTAAAAAATTGTAAGATAGATTGGATGATCGTTAATTACATTAAAAGTATTTGATAGAAAAATCAGTCGATTTTGCTAAAAATAAGAGAGGTTGACTAAAATGTCAGTCTCTTTTTTTTATAAAGAAAAGGTGAATTTATGATTGAAATGCCAGATTTATTTGAGCGACATATGTTATTAGGAACGAAATCTTTTGAAGAAAATGAATACGAAGCAGCTAGGGATCACTTTGAGCAAGCCTATAATTTAGAAGATGATATCAAAGCGAATGTTTATTTAACAAAGTCTTTGATGGCTTTAGAATTATATCAGGAAGCGTATCAAGTGATGAGTGAAAAAAAGGGAGAATACCTTTTAAAAGATCCTTATCAAGAAGTGTATTTTAACTTGTTAATCAAAATGAACTTATTTTTAGATATTGAAAAATTTCTAATTGTAACAATGAGTTCAGAAAAAGAAGAATGGAAAAAAATGTATAAGGTCACTAAAGAGTATCAATTAACAATAAACAAAAAAAAAATACTAGAAAATGAAAAAGAATTAACCGATATAAGTAGTGTGACATTAGCTAAACAACAAGAATGTTTAAAAAAAATGTATTACCTACCAAAAGAGCGCTTTGTAAAAATCACCAAAAAAATGCTCCTTGATAATAAAATCTCCTTTTTAATCAAAAGTGAGTTAATTAATCAACTCACTCAGCTAGATGTAAGTGAAAAGTTAGAAACAATGACTTGGGAGGGTGAAATTAGATCTTTTATTCCAAAAGATCACCTTCCTTTAAAAAAGACATACGCGAAAAATCAGGTGTTAAATCAAGTGATTGATTATTTTGATAGTTCAGACCCAACCTTAAAAGAAGTGGTGACTAGTGAAATAAAGTTACACATAGGTTGTCTGTATCCATTTGAGATAGAAGAGATGCAACCGGTGAGTAAATGGGTGGATAGTTATTTAAAAAAAGTTGATTATTCTTTTGAAAAGGATGCTATTGAAGAAGATTTAAAAGAAGTTTTTGACTATCAACAAAAAATAGAGGAACAAGTGATGAATTCACTTTTGTTTCACGAGTAATTAAAGGGAAAAATGTTTACAAATAACGACCTTTAGTGTAAGATTGTATGGTATGTTAGAAACTAAAACTATGAAAAATAGATAATCGGAGGGACAATAATTATGTCTACAAAATGGGAAAAAAAAGGAACTAATGATGGTCTTTTAACATTTGAAGTTGCCGAAGATAAAATCGAAGAGGGCTTAAAAGCAGCCTTTAACAAAGTTAAGAAAAATATCAGCGTTCCAGGATTCCGTAAAGGAAAAATTTCACGCCAAATGTTTAACAAAATGTACGGTGAAGAAGCATTGTTTGAAGATGCTTTAAATCACGTATTACCAGAAGTTTATGGTTTAGCACTTGAAGAAACTGGAATTGACCCAGTTTCACAACCAAAAATTGATGTACTTAGCATGGAAAAAGGACAAGCATGGATTGTTACAGCTGAAGTAACTGTAAAACCTGAAGTAAAATTAGGTGAATACAAAAACTTAACAGTACCTAAACAAGACCGTGAAGTAACAGATGCTGATGTTGAAGAAAACTTAGCACAAAAACAAGCAAGCCAAGCTGAATTAGTGATCAAAGAAGACGCAGCTGCTGAAAACGGCGACACTGTTGTTATTGACTTTGAAGGATTCACAGGAGATGTTGCTTTTGAAGGTGGAAAAGGCGAAAACTATTCATTAGAATTAGGCTCTTCTTCATTCATTCCAGGATTTGAAGAACAATTAGTTGGAAAAAAAGCTAATGACGAATTAGACGTAACCGTTACTTTCCCTGAGGAATATCAAGCAGAAGACTTAGCTGGTCAAGAAGCTGTATTTAAAGTTAAAGTACACGAAGTTAAAGCAAAAGAATTACCATCTTTAGATGATGAATTTGCTAAAGATATCGACGAAGAAGTTGAAACATTAGCAGAATTAAAAGAAAAAATTAAAGCTGAATTAACAACAGCTAAAGAAGAAGCAGCTACAAATGCTATTGAAGAAGCAGCAATTGCTTTAGCAGTTGAAAATGCTGAAATCGTTGAATTGCCACATGTAATGGTACATGATGAAGTTCACCGCGGTATGAATGAATTCTTAGGGAATATGCAACAACAAGGTATTTCAGCAGAATTATATTACCAAATGACTGGTACAACAGAACAAGATTTACACGAACAATTTGAAGGCGAAGCTGAAACAAGAACTAAGACTAACTTAGTAATTGAAGCAATCGTTGCTGCTGAAAAACATGAAGTAACAGATGCTGATGTTGAAGCAGAAATTAAAGATTTAGCAGAACAATATGGAATGGACGAAAATGCTGTACGTAGTGCATTAAACAATGACATGTTAGCTCATGACATTAAAATGAAACGTGCTGTAGAAACTATTACATCAACTGTTAAAGAAGCTTAATTTTATCGCTTTAAAAAGGACGGGGTCTAGTTACTCCGTCTTTTTTTAATCATTGCATATTTAATGCATCTAACATTATATTGTGTTAGAATATACGTCGATGGAAGATATAATGCTAACAAGCATGGTCTTTGTTTAACAGGAGGGAAGCAGATGTACGATAATACAGATGAGAATAATGAAGTACGTTGTTCTTTTTGTGGTAAATCACAAGATGAAGTGAAAAAATTAGTAGCTGGTCCTGGTGTCTATATATGTAATGAATGTATTGATTTATGTAAAGAAATCATCGATGAAGAGATTCAAGATGAGATTGCATCAGATTTAATCAATGTATTAAAACCAAAAGAAATTTTGGAAATTTTAAATGACTATGTTATTGGTCAAGATAGAGCTAAACGTGTCTTGTCAGTAGCGGTTTATAATCACTATAAACGTGTCCAACAAATATCATTAGAGATGCCAGAAGAAATTAATGATGAAATTGAACTTCAAAAGAGTAATATTTGTTTGATTGGTCCAACTGGATCAGGTAAAACATTCTTAGCTCAAACTTTAGCAAAAACATTAAATGTTCCTTTTGCTATTGCAGATGCGACAAGCTTAACAGAGGCAGGTTATGTAGGGGAAGATGTAGAGAATATTCTCTTAAAACTTCTACAAGCCGCTGATTTCAATGTCGAAAAAGCCCAACGTGGTATTATCTATATTGATGAAATTGATAAAATTGCTCGTAAAAGTGAAAATGTTTCGATTACTCGTGATGTTTCTGGTGAGGGAGTCCAACAAGCCTTATTAAAAATATTAGAAGGTACTGTTGCAAGTGTTCCACCTCAGGGAGGACGTAAACACCCACAACAAGAACTAATCCAAATTGATACAACTGAGATTTTATTTATTGTTGGTGGTGCTTTTGCTGGAATTGAAACCATTGTAAAAGAACGTCTAGGTGAAAAAGTAATTGGTTTTGGTTTAAATAATAAAAAACGTGATGAAGAAAAAAGTATCATGTCTCAAATTATTCCAGAAGATCTATTGAAATTTGGTTTAATTCCTGAGTTTATTGGACGATTACCAGTCATTGCTTCTCTTGAAAAACTGACAGAAGAAGATTTGGTTCGTATCTTGACTGAACCTAAAAATGCCTTAACAAAACAATATAAAAAACTATTGTCATTAGATGAAGTGAAGCTTGAGTTTACACCAGGTTCTTTAAATGCGATTGCTAACCAAGCTATCGAGCGTGATACAGGAGCTCGTGGTTTGAGATCGATTATTGAACACGTGATGATGAACGTAATGTATGAAATTCCGACACGTGAAGATGTAGAAAAAGTAGTTATCACAAAAGAAGCTGTTATTGGTGAAGCTGAACCAGAATTGAAGACTAAAAAAGTAAGTTAA
>CAUQFM010000071.1:0-12296 GCA_963517295.1 uncultured Vagococcus sp. | reverse complement strand
AAAATGGCGTTTAGCTCCAAGCAACTGCGATTTGAATCCGGATTATTGAATATTATTCATATAGAAAATAGGCAGACTCATTTTGAGTCTGCCTATTTTTGCTACTATTTACATTCTGTTTACATTTCACATCTCATTGTCATGAAGTTTACGCTTATCTGACAGTATCTATAGGGGGAAAGCTCACAAAAATTATTTTTACTTATTTTTTACACTATCTAGGGAATAGAATTTACATTGGGTTGTTACACTCTGTGTGTAGTCAAAAAACTAAAGGAGTTATTACAACCATGAAAAAAATCTTATTATCGTTAACAACAGTCGGTATTTTATTTACATTAGCAGCATGTGGTGGAGGTAGTGATACAAAAAATTCTACAGGTGAAAGTAAAAAAACAGACTCAAAAGAAAAAGTTGAAATCACTTCTGTCGGATCAACAGCACTACAACCATTAGTAGAAAAAGTAGCCGAAATATATATGACCGATAATCCTAATTATACAATCACAGTTCAAGGTGGAGGAAGTGGGACTGGTTTAACACAAGTTTCTAGTGGCGCTGTAGATATTGGAAATTCAGATGTTTATGCTGAAGAGAAAGATGGGGTTGATGCTTCTAAAATTGAAGATCACCAAATCGCAGTTGTAGGAGTGGCACCAGTTATTAATAAAGAAACTGGCGTGAAAGATATTACAAAAGACCAATTAAAAGGAATCTTTACTGGAAAAATTACTAACTGGAAAGAAGTTGGTGGTAAAGATCAAAAAATAGAAGTGATTAACCGTGCTGCTGGAAGTGGAACTCGTGCAACGTTTGAGCAATGGGGACTTGATGGAGAAGAGCCAGCTAAAGGCCAAGAACAGGATTCTTCAGGAACAGTTCGTAAAATTGTTGCAGAAACACCAGGAGCAATTAGTTATTTAGCATTTTCATACATAGATAATACGATTCAAGGTTTAGCAATTGACGGAGTAGAACCAAAAGATGAAAAAGTTGTAGATAATTCATGGAAAATTTGGGCATATGAGCATATGTATACACAAAAAGATGGTAAAAAAGAAGCGACAACTTTTGTTGAATATATGAAGAGTGATGATGTTCAAAAGAACGTTATTAAAGAATTAGGTTACATTGCAATTTCTGATATGAAAGTTGAAAGAGATTTAAAAGGAAACATCAAATAATTATAAGCACGGCCTTTCTATGGTATAGTGTAAGAGATTAATGACTACTAGAAAGGGCGTGTTTTTGTATGAAAAAAGTTTTAGTAGTAGATGATGAAGTATCGATTACGACACTTTTAAAATATAATTTAGAAAAAGAAAATTTTACTGTAGATGTTTGTCATGATGGAGAAGAAGCGATTACGCTAGGTATGACCGACGCTTATGATTTTATTATATTAGATTTAATGTTACCAAAAGTGAATGGCTTAGATATTACGAAGTATTTAAGAAAAGAGCATATTAATACACCCATCTTGATGTTAACGGCTAAAGATGAAACCGTCGATAAAATCGTTGGCTTAGAGATGGGAGCAGATGATTATTTAACGAAACCTTTTAGCCCAAGAGAGTTAATTGCAAGAATTCGGGCAGTAGAAAGGCGTTTAGACTTAAAAGGTAACAAAATTCCAGAATCAAATTCATCTGAAAAAATTAGTATTGGTGAATTGATCGCTTATCCAAAAGACTATCGCGTGACTAAAAATGGTGAAGAATTAAACTTTACTAAAAAAGAATTTGAGCTCTTAATTTATTTTATGAAACGGCAAAATCGAATTATTAGTCGTGATGAACTCATGACATCTATCTGGCAAGATGAGATGTATCATTTGTCACGAACAGTGGATATCCATGTGAGCCATTTACGAGAAAAAATTGAAGAAGACCCTAAAAAACCCCAATATATAAAAACAATCCGTGGCTTTGGTTATAAGTTTCAGGAGATAGAAGCATGAGTCAAAAGGCAAAACTAATAAATCCCCGTGTTATTATCAGTTTAGTTGTCTTATTATTAGTAGGTGGTGGATTATACACTACCTACTTTTTTAAAGCCGAAGTTCTGAATGAGCAGAAAGAAAAATTATTGAGCGAGATCGATATTCTGACACCTTTTTTATTAAAGGATAGTCAATTGATAATCGATGAGACAAAGCTTGATCAAAGCATTGGGACAAGTGAGAGATTAACGATTCTTGATAAAAAAGGATCTATTCTCTATGACTCTTCCCATGAAAAATTAGCGAAAGGAACAAGAGAGCATCGTCCTGAGATTCGTGAAATTTTAGAAGAGCATAAAACACAAGGCTATTCTATTAGAGACAGTCAGACAATCAATGATAAAATGATTTACGTTGCCAAAGGAATATACGTGAATCAAGAGTTAGTGGGCGTTTTAAGATTATCAGAGCGCTACACTGGCATTACCCAGTCCCTGAGACAGTTCCAGTGGAAAGTTTTTTTAGTTCTATTAATTATAGGGCTAATTATTTTGTCAATGTACTTTTATATTTTGAAACAGAATCAACAACCAATCCAATTCATACTACCTATTTTACGGAATGCTATTCAGAATCCAGAAAAAAAACAAACTGTAGTTGACGCCCCAGATGAATGGCAGGAGTTGTATCAAACTGTGTATAAATTAATGGATGAAGCCAACCTTTTGTATTATAAGCAATTACAAAATGAAGAAAAACTTGCTTTTCTTTTTGAAAATTTGGACATTGGAATATTTATTTTAAATGAAAATTTGGAATTAGTTTTAGCTAATAGTGTGACAGAAAAATTATTCGCAAAAAAAAGAAAGCAAGAATCTTTTGAAACTTGGTTTAATCACAGTAAGATGAATCAATTAATTAAAGATGCTGTAGCTAGTAAAAAGCAAGTCCAAGGTGATGTTAAGATCAAGCAGCCTAAACAGCATGATTTAAATGTGATTATCCGAATTTTAGAATCAAGTACAACCGAGTATGTAGGTATTATCTACGATGTAACCGAAGTTAAGCAAATCGAAAAAGTTCATGAAGATTTTATTAGTAATATTTCTCATGAATTAAAAACCCCAACTACATCAATCATTGGCTTTGCTGAGACGCTTCTTTCTGGCGCCAAAGATGATCCAGAAGCTTCAGAAGAGTTTCTTAAAATTATTGAAAGTGAAGGACAACGCTTGTTAGTTTTGATTCAAAATATCATGATGTTATTAAAAACAGAAAAAGATATTTATATGTTAGATACTGTGGTGAGCCATCCAGAAACAGTGGTTGAAGAAGAGCTTGAGCGCTATCAATACAAGATTAGCCAAAAAAGATTAAAGATTACTTTTGATAGTACGATTAAAAGAGAAATCCAATTACCAGGAAATGCCTTTCAATTGATTGTTAAAAATCTACTTGAAAATGCTGTAGAATATACAAGAGATGAGGATAGTATCTTTATTTATCTAAAAGAAACAGATAACGAATTAATCTTTTCGATTGAAGATACTGGAGTTGGTATTTCTGAGGATGATCGAAAAAGAATCTTTGAAAGGTTTTATCGTGTGAGTCAATCACGTCAAAGAAATACAGGCGGATCTGGGTTAGGTTTGTCAATTGTTCAACATTATGCTGAGATACTAGGTGGAATTGTGAATCTATCAAGTGATCTAGGTGAAGGGACAACGGTGATTGTGAGAGTGCCAATTGAATCCAATCAGATATTAACAGAATAATTGATAAGAACGAGTTCACTAATTAAAGTAACTCGTTTTTTTAAATCTTTATTGTTGACAATTGTAAACGATAAAGATATGATAGGTTTATCAAATAACAAAACAGGTAAAAAGGAGCGAGAAAAATGACAAAAAATATAGAATTAATTACAGATGCAGAGTGGGAAATCATGCGTGTTGTCTGGACAAAAAATGAAACAACTAGTACAGAAGTAATTGATATCTTAGAGAAAAAGATGGGCTGGAAACCATCAACAGTGAAGACTTTATTATCACGATTAGTAACAAAAAAATATCTAGAAACACGAAAAGAAGGAAAACAATTTATCTATTGTGTCGTCGTTTCAGAACAAAAAGCAATTAAAGCAGCTGGCAACGAATTATTAGATAAGATTTGTGATCGCAAAGTAGGAAGTATGTTAGTTGAAATGATTGAAAGAAAAACGCTAAGTACAAAAGATATCGAAGCAATAGAAATGATTCTTAACAAAAAGAAAGAGAGTGCGCCAGAAGTTGTCCCGTGCAACTGCATTCCAGGACAATGTCTTTGTTAAGAAAGGAGAAGGAAAATGACAGATAAAAATAATTTTAAAATTGAGGGAATGACGTGTGCTTCCTGTGCTCAAACGATAGAAAAAGTAACGAGTAAATTACCAGGAGTTGTGGAATCAAATGTCAATTTAGCAACAGAAAAATTAAGCATGACTTATGATGCACAAGAATTAAGTGAAGAAACTATTGCCAAAGCAGTAGAAGATGCTGGCTATCATTTAGTGATGGAAACAACCCATAAACAATATGATATTGATGGAATGACCTGTGCCTCATGTGCTCAAACAATTGAAAAAGTTGTAGGTAAATTAGAGGGATTAAAAACGGTTAACGTTAACTTAGCAACAGAAAAAATGACAGTAGATTATGAAGAGGATAAGTTATCAGCTGCTGATATCGTAGCAGCTGTAGAAAACGCAGGTTATCATGCTAAAGAGAGTTTAGATCAAGAAGCGCAAGCAGATCTTGATAAAGCTAAAAAAGAGAAACACATTAAAGAAATGTGGCGACGTTTTTGGCAATCGGCTGTATTAACTGTACCGCTTTTATACATAGCGATGGGAGAGATGGTTGGCTTGCCACTTCCAGAAATAATCCAACCAATGATGTACCCAGAAAGATTTGCCTTACTTCAATTAATCCTAGCGCTACCAGTCGTTATTATTGGTCGTCAGTTCTTTATTGTTGGATTTAAAGCTTTATTTAAAGGTCATCCTAATATGGATTCCTTAGTATCTTTAGGTACGAGTGCCGCCTTTTTATATAGTTTGTATGGAACAGTTATGACACTCTTAGGTAGTGAACATTTTGTTATGAGTTTATACTATGAATCAGCTGCGGTTATTTTAACGCTGATTACTTTAGGAAAATATTTTGAAGCTGTTTCTAAAGGGAAAACATCAGAAGCTATTAAAAAATTAATGGGGTTAGCACCAAAAACAGCGATTATTATTAGAGAAGGTAAAGAAGTTGAAATTTCTGTTGATGAAGTAAAAACAGGTGATATCATTGTTGTTAAACCAGGTGAAAAAATTCCTGTGGACGGTGTGATTGTTTCTGGTACGAGTGCAGTGGATGAAGCGATGATTACTGGTGAAAGTATGCCAGTTGAGAAAAAAGCAGGTGATAAGGTCATTGGAGCTAGTATCAATAAAAATGGCTCATTCCAATTTGAAGCGACAAAAGTCGGAAAAGATACCACACTTTCTCAAATTATCAAATTAGTGGAAGATGCCCAAGGTTCAAAAGCACCGATTGCTCAACTAGCTGATAAGGTATCAGGAGTCTTTGTACCGATTGTTATAGTATTAGCTGTTTTAGCAGGTGTTGCTTGGTTCTTCTTAGGTCAAGAATCTTGGATTTTTGCTTTAACGATTACAATTTCAGTTCTTGTTATTGCCTGTCCTTGTGCGCTAGGTTTAGCGACACCAACTGCTATTATGGTTGGAACCGGTAAAGGAGCTGAAAACGGTGTTCTTATCAAGAGTGGGGATGCTTTAGAAACAACTCACAAAATTAAGACAATTGTTTTTGATAAAACAGGAACGATTACAGAAGGTAAACCAGTTGTGACAGATATTGTTGTGGCTGCTAGTTTAGCGGAAGATAAATTATTAAGCTTATCAGCTGCAGCAGAAAAAGGTTCAGAACATCCGTTAGGTGAAGCGATTGTTCAAGCCGCAGCAGAAAAGAATTTAACATTATCACCACTAGATTCTTTTGAAGCGATTCCTGGTCATGGAATTGAAGTAACAATTGAAGGTCAAATGCTTATTTTAGGAAATAAAAAATTAATGAATCAAAGAAATATTACATTGGGTGGATTCGAAGAGCGTTCTAATCAATTAGCACAAGAAGGTAAAACACCTATGTATATTTCTAATGGATCAGAGTTGCTTGGTATTATTGCGGTAGCTGATACCATCAAACCAAGTAGTATCAAAGCAATTGATAAGCTACACCGTATGGGGATTGAAGTTGCAATGATTACTGGTGATAACAGGCGAACAGCTGAAGCCATTGCTAAGCAAGTGGGCATTGATCGTGTCTTAAGTGATGTGTTACCTGAAGATAAAGCCAATGAAGTGAAGAAATTACAAAAAGAAGGTAAAAAAGTAGCGATGGTAGGAGATGGTATCAATGATGCCCCAGCTCTTGCTCAAGCAGATATTGGAATTGCTATTGGTTCAGGAACAGATGTGGCAATGGAATCTGCAGATATCGTCCTTATGAGAAGTGATTTAATGGATGTTCCGACTGCGATTGAATTAAGTCATGCAACAATTAAGAATATCAAAGAAAACCTATTCTGGGCATTTGCTTATAATACGTTAGGTATTCCTGTGGCAATGGGTATTCTTTACTTATTCGGTGGTCCGTTATTAAATCCGATGATTGCAGGAGCTGCAATGAGTTTTAGTTCGGTATCAGTATTATTAAATGCGTTAAGATTAAAAAGATTTAAACCAAGTAAATAAATTAAAATACAGCTCAGAAGACATTAGTTTTCTAGGCTGTATTTTTATGCAAAAAAATAGATGCAGACGAATAAAAAAGCTGACAAATTCGTCAGCTTTTTGTGTTATTTTAAAATTTAAAATCAATAAGGTTAGCGAGGTTTTATTTAATATTTTTCGACTATTTTAACATGTTGCTCTTTTAATTAGTACTTTTTAATCGCTTGAATATTTTGATACATTTCTTCAAAAATAGATCCTTACTGAAACGAGTGATTCTTTTATAGTAATGCCTAATTACATACTGTACTTCATTGCTTATTCAAAAATAGATAGTTCATGCAATGCTTTGTAGATTAACTATTAACTCATACTGTTTAAAATTTTAACGATGCTACTTCATTCATTCAAAAATACATCAATCATTTTAAATACGTGAGGCGCTTTGCTTAACCTTTAAACCCGCTAACCTTAAAGTAATTAGTAAGGAGGATCAAATTCCCACATCCTTTACTTTTTGGAGATACATATAAACCTGTACAATGTGTTGAACTAAAATATTACTTCTACAACTGTCGGTAATTTATATGCTCCTTACACTTATATTTATACCATTATTATTCATTTTTTGCAAACGTTTACACTCGGAAAGGAATAAAAAAACTGAAGAAATTTCTCCAGTTTACTTTAACTATATATTAGTACCAACCATTACTAACCCAAAAGCTTTGAGCGCCTTCCCATGAACCATAACGCTCTGATACATAGTTATCAGCAACACGTTCTTGGTTTTCAGCTGAGTAGTCACCGTTTAAGTAACTAGGATCTAATTGGTAACGTCCAATGTGGTGACCGTTAGTAGCTGTATAGCTTCCGCCTGATTCTTTTTGAGCAATCCATTCTTTAGCGCTTGAAGAATCTCCAGATTGAGAACTTGGAGCTTGAGCTTGTGTCACTTCTGGTTGAGAAACTTCTTGTTGTGGTGCCTCTTGAACAGGAGCAGTCTCTACTACTGGTTGTGTTTCTTGTACAGGTGCTACTTCACCATTTGTTCTAATAGTTAATTGTTGTCCAATATGAATTAAGTTAGCATCATTAATTTTATTTTCTTTAGCAATTTGTTGTACTAGACTGTTGTTACCTGCAAAGTTGTTTGAGATGCTTGATAAAGTATCTCCTGATTTTACTGTATATAAAGTATCAGCCAAAGCGCTAGTTCCGAAGAATCCTAATCCTAATGCAGCAGTCGTTCCAAATAAAAATGTTTTTAGTGATTTCATAAAAATAAAAATCCCCTTCTCGTTTAATTATTTTTTTATCGCCTCGTTGACGACAAAACATACTTTATCATCGAATTATATTTCGTAGGTGAAGAAAATTAATTAATTTGATTACAAGAAACGAATTTTTGTAACACGTCTATTGATTTAGAAATATTAATTTTTTCTGAAATTTTCCTGTAAACGATAACAGAAGAAAGACGTATTTTATCTTCACTATTCAAAATAAAGTATAATAATTTGTGAAATTTCATAATATAGTCGATTATTAAGTGCGATGTTTATTTAAAAAAAGAGAATAGTAAGTCAAGTTAGAAGTGTTTTGTTTATAAAAACTAGATTTAACATATTACAACTATTACTTAAATATCTTGCTAGAAATATTACTGTATTAATGCTATTAGTGTTTAAAGAGGGTTTAATATAAAGAAAAACTTCATTTTTTTAGCTTTATTTTTTTACTTCACCTTAAATAACCCTTATAATAGAATAAAAGATGAAGGTAGTGATAATAAAATGTTAGTAGATTCTAATTTATCCGTAGATCGTGACCGTTTAAAAAATAGATTGATTCGCCTTGTTAAAGAAGATGATGAGATTATTGGCTGTTTTTTTGCTGGATCGATAGGAACTAAGACAGAAGATTTTTATTCTGATATTGATGCAAGAATTATTGTAAAAGAAAAGGTTAACCTTTTAAGAAAACAACAAGAAGTGATTCGCTCAATCGGTGAACACTTATTTATTGAAGATTTTACAGAAAGATCTTCAGTCATTCACTATGCTACATTTATTAAATTGAATTTATTTATTTATCGAAAAGAGCAAATTAAACCTAATATGTGGTTAAAAGAAATTGAGATTGTCAAAGACTATGGTTCTTTAAAAGAAATGTCAGATGCTTCTCAAGCGATTACTTATAAAATAACTCAAGAAGAATTCGATCAGTATATAAATCATTACTATGGTTATTATTTTGAATTGTATCGAAGTTGGAAACGTGAAGAGTATAATTACATGGAAGATTTAACTCTGGCGATTAAACATAGTTTAGTATCAATGTGGTATGTTTCTAAAGGGTATGTCCCTCATGCTAACTTAGATTGGGCTAAATATGAGGGTAGAAAAACAAAACTTTCTCACTTGGAAACAAACTTCTTACTATCTTATACGCCATGTACACCAGATATGTTAGAATCATTTACTAAAAAGATGGAAATTCTTATGTTAGAAGCTGCTGAAAAAATAGCGAACTATAATAATCTCGCCTTTTCAATTGATACGTTTAAAAAAGTTCATCGACGTGTTTCTTTCAAAGAGGATATAAAAGAAGAGCTACCTGTAGAGACATTTATAGAGAAACAATAATAATAGTGGAAGAGGCTGATGATTAAAATTGTCAGTCTTTGTCTTGTTTATAAGCAAATTATTTAATAGTCAGGGAATAAAAAATCTGTTTTTTTTCGATGCTTATTAGTTGAACTTACAAAAAATAAGTGATAATCTGTATTTACTAATAAAAAGTAAGGGTGTTGACTATGAAAACAATGGAACTCGGAGAAGTCTCTTTAAATGTAAAAGATTTAAATCGTCAAAAGGAATTTTATCAAAACACAATTGGGCTCTCTATAATAGAAGAAAATGGAAAAAAAGTAAACTTAGGTATTCAAGAAACAACTGAAGTTTTAGTTTCGTTAGTTAAAACAACGAATGAAATTCCTCAAGAAAAGATGACTGGTTTATATCATTTGGCGTTATTATTACCGACAAGAAAATCGTTAGGTGGCATTTTACGTCATTTAATAGAAATAAAAGCACCTTTAATTGGCGCATCAGATCATGGTTATAGTGAGGCTCTGTATTTGCAAGATCCAGAAGGAAATGGAATTGAAATTTATCGAGATAAAGAAAGAAGCCAGTGGGAAATTACAGAAGATGGTCGGATAAAAGGTGTTACTCTTGAAATGGATGCTGAGGGTGTACTTGCTGAAGGTTATGAAGTTCTAGATAAAATACCAGAAGGAACTAAAATGGGCCATGTTCACTTGAGTGTTGCTGATTTTGATAGCAATGAAAGTTTTTATCGTGATATTTTGGGATTTAAATTAACAGATGATTTAGGCGGTCATGCAAGATTTTTTGCTATGGACGGATATCATCATCATATTGGCACTAATAATTGGTTAGGGTCTAATTTGAAAAAAATTGATGAAGGAATTCCGGGGCTTAATTATTATAAGATTTATTGGGAAACAGCAGCTGATTTTGACGCCTTAAAGAAAAGAATTATCACATCTGAATACAATATTTTAAATGAAACACCTAGCTCTTTTGATGTAATTGATCCAAACGGTATTCTTATTAAAATGTTTAAAAAATAAAGAAGAAAATAGGTGAGTCAAAAGTTATTTTACTCTAAGTAAAACGACTTTTGATCCACCTTCTATTGTTTTATAATTATTTTTTTAACGCTTCTTGAGCTAAAAGATTTAAGTAGTTCCAAGGGCGATCAAAATGAGGTTGGAAGAAGAAATCTGTTAAAGCTAAATCTTCTACAGTCATATTGTTTTGAATCGCAAGTGATAACGTATTGGCAGATTGCGTAATGTCGTATTTAGACATTAGTTGGGCACCAAGAATACGTTTTGTTTGTTTTTCAAAAACAAGTTGCATCATCACGTTTTCAGTAGTGGGCATGAATTCTGGACGGTAGTTATCTTCAAGATAAGCAAAATCAGCATCAATTCCTGCTTGTTTAGCTGATTCAATCGTCATACCAGTTGAACCGATTTTCCAACCAAATAGGTAAAGACCTGATGTTCCTTGCGTTCCACGGTAAGCTAATTTATCTTCTTTAATATTAGCACCAACTAACATGCCTTGACGAACAGCATTAGTTGCTAATGGAATATAGCTTGGTTGTTGCGTTGGGTTGTAATGAACCACAGCACTGTCACCAGCAGCAAAAATATCTGGATTGCTTGTTTTCATGAATTTATCGACAAGGATTGCGCCATTTGGAAGCATATCTACTTTGTCTTTTAATAATTCTGTAGTTGGCATAAATCCAACACACATGATAACCATGTCAGCGTCAAATGATTGACTAGGTGTATGAACTTTACTTACTTTGCCAGTTGCATCAGTATCAAATGATTGAACATTTTCACCTAAAGCAATGTTAACACCACGTTCTTTAAGTTCAGTTTCTAATGTATCTGTAAAAGATTTATCTAAATATTTATTTAAAATACGGTCTAAACCATCAATTAAAGTTACTTCCTTACCAGATTCTACAAAGGCTTCAACTAATTCAATCCCAATATAACCACCACCAACGACAACGATTTTTTTAGCGTCATCTGCTTTGGCAATAATTTCATTCGCTTGATTAAAGTTTTTACATAATAATATGTTATCTGATTGAATCCCAGGAATTGGTGGAACAATTGGCCAAGAACCAGTTGTCATAACTAATTTATCATAATTAGCTGTTTCAAATTCTCCAGTGTGTAAGTTTTTAGCGGTAACTGATTTGCCATCAGTGTCAATAGATGTCACGCTATGCTCCATTTTAACCACTGCACCTAGAGATGCTAACTCTTCAGGATTTGAATAAAATAAGTCTTGAGCGTTTTTAACAACGCCGCCAACATAAAGGGCAATACCACAAGATAGGAAAGAAATGTTATTATTTCTTTCGTAAACAAGGACCTCAGCCTCGGGATTATTTGTTAATATATTTTTTACTGCTGCTGTTCCAGCATGGGTACAACCAATAACTACAATTTTCATTATTAGTTAGTCCTTTCAAATTAAATTTGTCACATAAAAGAGTATTATCGTGACCTGAATTGAATATAGCAAAGAAGAAAGTAAAATTCGATTTATATGCTTGTGATAGAAAAAAATAAAAAGGCACCTTTTTGAACGGATAACACATCATTGTGAAATAAAAAACCAATAGAAACAATGACTCGGTGATGCTGTTCACAATGTGAGTTGTCAGAATATTTTGTGAAAGAAAAAAACTAATTCAAAAAAATAAATGAATTAGTTTTACTTGAGCATATTGTTACTCAGGATAATGGAATTCAATTCCTGGAATATCATGAGGGTCACCAACAATTCCTCCAACAGTTGATCCTCCTGTATGCGGATCTTCACCAGTCCAAGTATGATTATTACTATTATCATAACCAGCTGTATTACTAGATCCACCACCATTTGAATTGTTGCTATTACCATTATTAGTAATAGTTTGTTCCTGATTATTATCTATACCAGAGTT
>CAUQFM010000070.1:0-12338 GCA_963517295.1 uncultured Vagococcus sp. | reverse complement strand
TTAATCGAGAAAAATTCATATAAACAAGGTATGATAAAGACATAAGATTAGAAGAGGTGTAAAGTATGGAATATTCGACAAGTGATTTAATAAAATTAGTGAATGATGCGGATCCTAAATCTCATTACTATGTAGGCGCTTTAGAAACTTACCGAAAGTTAACTATTTACTACCAATCAGCGATTGATGAAGTGGAAACAAAGTTAAAAATTATTGATCGTGAATTAAGTAGTTCATCTAATGTAGGGCGGAATAACACTATCCACCAAATTCAAAGCCGAGTAAAAACATTAAAGAGTATCGTCTTGAAGCTAGACCGTAAAGGAGCGCCATTTTCAAGTGAGGTTGTCTCAAAAGAGTTAGCAGATGTGGCTGGAATTCGTGTGATTTGTGCTTATGCAGATGATATCTACATGGTGTTAGAGTCACTATCAGAACAAACCGATATTAGTGTGTTAGAGATCAAAGACTATATCAAAAAGCCTAAGCCAAGTGGTTATCGAAGTTTACATGTGATTTTAGAAATTCCAGTGTTCTTCTTTAAAGAAACCAAGCATATCAAAGTAGAGATTCAATTTAGAACCATCGCTATGGATTACTGGGCAAGCTTAGAGCATGGGTTAAGGTATAAGGAAGGTGTGAGTGATGAAAATTTATCACATCGATTAGAAAGAACGGCTCAATCACTAGCTATTTTGGAAGAAGAGATGTTGGCGATTCGTAATGAGCTTGAAAAGTAATTATAAAAAAAGAATCAACGACACGTTTTAGTCATTGATTCTTTTTTCTTTGTCCTCACAGGTGTCATTTTGTCTAAGTTGAATCACTTCTCGAGCGATAATTCCTACAGATAAACTGACTAATCCAAGTCCTAAAATACTATAAATAACGGTGAAGAGTTTGCCAAGAACTGTGACAGGATATAAATCGCCATAGCCAATCGTAGCTAAAGTCACAAAACTAAAGTAAAAAGAATCAATATAGGCCATTTTTTCAATATTATAATAAGCAGAGTTTTGATGTCATTTTTTAAAAAACAGCGTACCAAATATTGTCCAAGATGTTTAAAACCTAGTAATAAACCAAATATTAGTTAATTCCTTTCGTTGTTTTCATTTTAGTGACAGCTTGTTTAGCGAATTTTAAAATAAAGGCTGTTACTAAAATAATAGGCAAGATATGGAGTGGGAAAAATAAAGCAGTGAAGATAGCGATCCCCACAGGAGCTTCTAAAATCGTCACTGCCATAGCTGTTGCGATAGTTGCGACTATAAAGATAGTATCGAATGTTGGAATTAATTGAGAAATAGCGAAACCAAATAAAATGGAAGAGAAAACAATTGGAAAAATATCTCCACCAATCCAACCAGTATTAAGACAAATTTGTAAAAAGACTAATTTAACCACAACAGCTAAAACTAAGATTAAAATTGAAAATTTAGCATGTTGAGCTGGAACATCACCTAATGTTACTTGACCTGAAAATAGTAAATTAGGAGTAAATGATCCGACTAAGAAAATAGCAATAGACCCGATTAAAGCTTTATAAACAGGCTTATCGGGCCAGAAAGAAAACCAAACTTTCATTTGTTTTTGAAAGATACGATATAACTTTCCAGAAAACAGACCTAAAATAATTAATGGAATTAATAAAATAAATTCTTTTAATTGCCAGTTAGACGCACCCATGTTACTAATAAAAGAAGGTTGTTTGGTTAGTTTCATTAAGATCACAAAACTAATCAGTCCGTTAATGATAAAGAAACGATTGATATTTTTCTTAGTTGTTAGTAATTTTTCGTCTTTAAGAGCTATCTCTGAATTAAAAGTAACTAGGTACTTTGTTGGATGAAGCATTCGTTTCATTCGTTCAATAGGAGAGAGCTGTAAAAAAGTTTCCTGATTAAAAAATAAATAACGCATCTTATCCGCTTCCCAAATAGATAGCATAACGATAGCACTTAAAAGAGCAGCTTCTGGGCCAACACCAGATCCAAAAATTAAAATTAGTAGGGCAACAGATAAACTTTTAAAAACAGGTCGATAATTAACTGTTCGATGTTTTTTTAAATCACCAAGGGTATGATGGGCTGTTTCTGGATAATCCCCCCACATGCCTCTTAATTTCCCAACCAATAATCCCCCTATTAGACAAAAAAACAAAGTGAAAATGGTTTTAAAAGGTAAATTAGGTAGAAATTCACCCCAAATATAATGAGAAATATTACTTTCTAAAAAAATAAAAACAAAAGAAATAGCCCCAATAATACTACTTAAAATGAGTCCGTAAAATATAATTCTTATGATCAAACTATTTTTTTTCATTTAATTTATCTCCTCTCTAAAAAATTATTTTGGAAGATCACTAAAATCTAAACCAATTTTTATAAAATGAAGGACGCGTTTATTTTGGATAAAATAAAAAATTTGTTTACCTTCACGTCTACTTTCGATGATTTCATTTTTTTTAAGAATTTGTAAATGATGGGAAGTAGTAGAAATTGAAGTTTCTGTGCATTTAGCTAAATCACTGACACACATTTCACCTTCATAGGCTAGAATAAACGTTAATTTAAAACGGATTTCTTCAGACATTATTTTGAAAAACGTGCTAATTCTTTTTGGATCAAAACTCTCCATAGTTTTTAAGGCAGTATTTTTATAAGGACCTGTCATAGATGATCTCCTTTCTGAAACCGATTATTATTTTAATGTATACTAACATAAAACAAAAAACATTCCTATATATCTAAGAATGTTTTTAAAAAAGTATCATTTTAAATGATTGAAATAACAAAATAAAGTGAGTATAATTAGTTTAATCTAAAACAGTAAAAGTACTCCAATAGTACTTTTTTTTAATATTAAAAAGGAGGGATCATATGCCAAAAGATAAAGTACTAACAGATCAAGACGTGATGAAAATTGTTGCCAGTTATATGAGCCAAGAGCATGTAGATTTTGTTCAAAAAGCATGTGATTATGCAACAGATGCCCATTCTAGTCAATTTAGACAATCAGGAGAACCCTATATTAATCATCCAATCCAAGTAGCGGGTATTTTGGCTGAATTAAAGATGGATCCACATACAGTTGCCACTGGTTTTTTACATGATGTTGTAGAAGATACAGAAATAACGTTGAAAGACTTAGAAAAAGAGTTTGGACCAGATGTGGCAATGCTAGTAGACGGTGTGACGAAACTAGGTAAAATTAAATATAAATCTCACGAAGAACAACTAGCAGAAAATCACCGTAAAATGTTACTTGCGATGTCTCAAGATTTACGCGTTATTATGGTTAAGTTGGCAGATAGAGTTCATAACATGCGCACGCTTAACCATTTAAGAGAAGATAAACAACGCAGGATTGCCAAAGAAACCTTGGAAATATACGCTCCACTTGCTCATCGCTTAGGGATTAGTTTGATTAAATGGGAATTAGAAGATCGTTCTCTTCGCTACTTAAATCCGAGACAATATTACCGTATTGTTCATTTGATGAACTCAAAACGTGGTGAACGTGAAATGTATGTTAATCAAACAGTTGAAGAAATAGAAGAAGCGACAACTGAGATGAATATGGCTGTTGAAATTTATGGAAGACCAAAACATATTTATTCTATTTATCGTAAAATGAAAGACAAGAAAAAAGAATTTGCTGAAATATATGATTTATTGGCTATTCGAGTGTTGGTGGATTCGATTAAAGATTGTTATGCTGTTTTAGGAGCTATCCATACGAAGTGGAAACCACTTCCTGGTAGATTTAAAGACTATATTGCAGTACCTAAGAGCAACATGTATCAATCTCTTCATACGACAGTGATTGGACCTAAAGGGAATCCAATTGAAATTCAAATTAGAACCCACGAAATGCATCAAATCGCAGAATTTGGGGTAGCTGCTCACTGGGCTTATAAAGAAGGAAAAACAGAAAAACAAGAAGATAATAATGCGAATCAAATTAGTTTATTACGTGAAATTATTGAACTTCAAGATGAAGGTTATAACGCGTCAGATTTTATGGAAAATGTTAAAGGCGAGATATTTAGTGATAAAGTTTATGTCTTTACACCAAAGGGAGATGTGACAGAGCTGCCTAAAGGTTCTGGACCACTTGATTTTGCATATAATATTCATACAGAAGTAGGCAATAAAACAACTGGTGTTAAGGTAAATGGAAAAATGGTACCACTTGATTATAAATTAAAAAATGGAGACATTATCGAAATACTAACATCAGCTAATTCTTTTGGTCCAAGTCGTGATTGGGTCAATTTGGTGGCGACAAGTCGAGCTAAAAACAAAATCAAACGATTCTTTAAAGACAAAGATCGGGATGAAAACGTACATAAAGGTCGGACTTCTTTAGAAAGACAGCTACTGGATAATGATTTTGCACCTAAAGATTTCTTAACAAAAGAAAAAATGGCAGATGCAATTGAACGGTTCAACTATCAAACCGTGGATGATTTATACGCCTCAATCGGTTTTGGTGAAGTAACGACTCAAGTTGTTTATAATCGTTTAACAGAAAAAGAACGAAAAGTACGCGGAGTTAAAAAACAACAAGAAGAAGCCGAAGAATTAATGACACAACCTGTTCAGAAAAAAGATCCAACAAAAATGAAAATTCGTCATGAAGGTGGCGTTGTTATTCAAGGTGCTGATAATTTATTGGTTCGAATTAGTCGTTGTTGTAATCCTGTTCCAGGAGATGATATTGTGGGCTATATTACTAAAGGGCGTGGGATTTCAATTCACCGTAAAGATTGTACTAACATGAATAGTTCTCCGGATGTCCAAAATCGTCAGATTGATGTTGACTGGGAAGACACTGATGCCAATAGTAAGCAAGAGTACAATGCTGATTTAGAAATATATGGCTATAATCGTAGTGGCTTATTAAACGATGTTTTACTAGTTGTTAATGCTCATACAAAACGTTTAATCGGTGTTGAAGCAAAACCAGCTAAAAATAAAATGGCGGTTATTCACTTGACTGTTTCTATTCAAAATTTAAATCATCTAGAACAAATTGTAGAAAAAATAAAAGCTGTTCCAGAAGTCTATAGTGTTCGCCGGACGAATGGCTAGAGGAGGATACAATGAGAGTTGTTTTACAGAAAGTTAATCATGGTAATGTGATTGTTGAAAATGAAGAATTAGGTAAAATCAAGCAAGGATATGTTTTATTAGTGGGAATTAAAGAAGGTGACACTGAAAAAGAGGCTGATTATTTAGCTAAAAAAATTAGTCAATTGCGTATTTTTGAAGATGAAGCTGGGAAAATGAATTTAGATATCCATCAAATAGGTGGTAAAGTTCTTTCGATTTCTCAGTTTACTTTACTAGCTGATACTAAAAAAGGTAATCGACCAAGCTTCTCTAAATCAGCTCATCCAGATCTAGCATTGGAACTATACCAATACTTTAATAATGAGCTAAGAAAAAACGATTTAGAAGTAGTAGAAGGTCAGTTTGGTGCACAGATGTCTATAACTCTTGAGAATGATGGACCTGTTACAATTTTATTCGATACAGAACATAAATAAAAGAGATAGAAAAAGCTATTAATTTAGTTTTTTCTATTTCTTTTTTATTTTTTTTTAGGATAAGACTTTTTAAATTGTGAAAAAATGGTATGATATATTTATCAAAAGAAAGCGTTATCTTTTAGAGGAGGAAGAAATATGACAGAACAACAATACATTATGGCAATCGACCAAGGTACAACTAGTTCAAGAGCAATTATTTTTGATAAAGCAGGAAATAAAGTAGGTAGTTCACAAAAAGAATTCACACAGATCTTTCCAGAGTCCGGATGGGTAGAGCATAATGCTAATGAAATTTGGAATTCTGTTCAATCTGTTATTGCAGGTGCTTTGATTGAGTCGGGTGTAGGTCCAGATAAGATTAAAGGAATCGGAATAACTAATCAGCGTGAAACAACAGTCATTTGGGACCGCGAAACAGGTAAACCAATCTATAATGCGATTGTTTGGCAATCTCGTCAATCAGCACCTATTGCTGATCAATTAAAAGAAGCTGGACATGCTGATATGATTCATAGCAAAACAGGATTAGTAGTAGATGCGTATTTCTCAGCAACTAAAGTACGTTGGATTTTAGATCATGTAGAAGGAGCGCAAGAGCGAGCTGAAAAAGGAGAACTTGCTTTTGGAACAATCGATACATGGTTATTATGGAAATTAACAGATGGTAATGTGCATGTGACAGATTATTCGAATGCTGCTAGAACCATGATGTACAATATTATGGATTTGAAGTGGGATCAAGAAATTTTAGACTTATTAAATATTCCCAATGCTTTACTTCCAGAAGTTAAAAGTAACTCAGAAATTTATGGCTATACTCAAAGTTATCATTTTTATGGAAACGAAGTACCAATTGCTGGTATGGCAGGAGATCAACAAGCAGCGTTATTTGGACAACTTGCTTTTGAACCGGGTATGATCAAAAATACTTACGGTACAGGTGCATTTATCGTTATGAATACAGGTGAAAAACCTCAAATCTCTAAAAATAATTTATTAACAACAATTGGATATGGAATTAATGGCAAAGTTTACTATGCATTAGAGGGTAGTGTTTTTGTGGCTGGTTCTGCTATTCAATGGTTACGTGATGGGTTAAGAATGTTTGATTCAGCGCCAGAATCTGAAGCGCTCGCTAAGGCGTCAACAGGAGATAATAGTGTTTATGTTGTACCAGCCTTTACAGGATTGGGCGCACCATACTGGGATTCAGATGCTCGTGGCTCAGTCTTTGGTTTAACTCGTGGGACAACAAAAGAAGATTTTGTTAAAGCAACACTGCAATCCATTGCTTACCAATCAAAAGATGTTATTGATGCAATGAAAGAAGATTCAGGAATTGAAATACCAGTTCTTAAAGTAGATGGTGGAGCAGCTAAAAATGATATGTTGATGCAGTTCCAAGCAGATATTTTAGATACAAATGTCACACGTGCGCCTAATTTAGAAACAACAGCATTAGGAGCAGCTTATCTAGCAGGGCTTGCGGTTGGTTTCTGGAAAGACTTAGATGATCTACAACAATTCCAAGGTGAAGGAGCTACCTTTAAACCTAATATGGCATCTGAAGAACGTGATGATTTATATTCAGGTTGGAAAGATGCAGTAGCTGCAACACAAATGTTTAAGAGAATAAAAAAATAGGCATCAATCACCTAATTTTAAGGAGAGATAGATATGAGTGGGGATACTTTACAGATTTTTAGTGAGTTTTTAGGAACGTTGATTTTAGTGTTACTAGGTAATGGTGTAGTAGCAGCAGTTTGCTTGAAGAAAAGTAAGGCTGAAGGTGCTGGATGGATTGTTGTTACCCTTGGATGGGGAGCAGCAGTAACAATGGCTGTCTACGTTTCAAGTTTTATGGGACCAGCGCATTTAAACCCAGCTGTAACCTTTGGGATGGCTGTTGCAGGTAATTTTTCTTGGAGTTTAGTTATACCGTTTATTATTGCTCAAGTTATAGGTGGTATTGTAGGAGCAATTTTAGTTTATATTACCTACTTACCTCATTATGATGAAACAGAAGATCAAGCAGCTATTTTAGCAACATTTGCTACTGGACCAGCTATTAGACGTCCAATTTCAAATATGATTACTGAGTTAATTGGTACATTTGTTTTAGTTTTTACTTTATTATCATTTTCAAAACATACCTTTGCAGATGGCTTAAATCCATTAGTTGTTGGTGTTCTAATTTTATCTCTTGGGTTATCATTAGGTGGACCAACAGGCTATGCGATTAACCCAGCAAGAGATTTAGGACCACGTATTGCTCACCAATTATTGCCGATTAAAAATAAAGGGGAATCTGATTGGAGTTATTCATGGGTACCGATTGTAGGGCCTATGTTAGGGGGATTATTAGCAGCTCTTTTATGGGGTGTTATTGCTTAAAAAAGTTGAATGAAAAATCAAAAAGGTCAATCGTCAATTATGACGATCGACCTTTTTGATTAATTTTTTTTATTTAATTCTAAAAAGTAATTGGTGACACCATGGTAAACGGCTTCGCCTATTTTTTTATGGTATTTATTACTTTGAGCGTAGGCTGCATCTGAATCATTATTAATGTAACCAAGCTCCAGTAGTATAGCTGGTTTTTTATTTTCTCTAAGCACTTGGTAATCTTGAACGCCAAAGCCTCTATTTTCAAGAGGTAAGGTACTAGCAATCTGATCATTAACGGACTGTGCTAAAGCTTGACCGCTTTTATTACGGTAAAAAGTAGTAGTACCAGAGCCTTCATTAGGATTTCCAGATGAGTCATAATGAAAACTAATAAAGACATCTGCGTTACTGTCATTACTAATAGCTGCGATTTTAGATAAAGGTACAAAGACATCAGTTGATCGTGTCATTAAAACACTATAACCTTTGTTCTCTAATTCTTCTTTAACTACTTTAGCCGTTTTTAAGGTTAATTCTTTTTCAAATGTTTTTTCGTCATTTGTATTGGCTCCAGGGTCATTTCCACCGTGCCCTGGATCAAGAATTACGACATATTCAGCCATCGGTTCATCAGGCCTTTTGTCTTTTTCACTTAATTTATTATCAGTCACTTCCCAACTTCTTAAGTAACCAGTCTTACCATTTTCAGTTCTGACTTGGTACCAACCATCTTCTACGGCTTTTAGCGTTACTTTATCAGAGTAATGTAAAGTAGATAGGAGGGAACTTGTTTCTGAATTTTTAGAATAAAGTGGTGCATTATCAAGTGTGACTTGAAGCGTTCCGTCCAATTCAAATTTAGGTTGTTGATTTTTCCTGATTCGAATAGCTTCGGTAGGAACCCAACCATAAGTGTCTTCTGTATATATTCGACTCCAACCATTTAATTCTAAAGTAACCATTATTTTTTGTTTTTTCTTTAAAGTGGTGATTGTTTTGCTATCATCATTGTTACTCTTTTTTAATTCAGTATTTCGTTGTGTGATGATTCCTGGAAGATAGGTGTAAGGACCTGATTTACCATCAAAAATTAACCACTCAGCAACCCAACCTTCAGTTTTTTCAGCTGTTTGAATCCGGTACCAGCCATTCTTTTTCTCTTTAATGGTCACACGGTCTTCCTGATGAATCTGCGTTATAATATGCGATTTTACAGAAGGTTTATCTCGAACATTTAAAGCAACAGTTTGAACTTCGACTATTTGATTGGTTCCGCGCATAAAGTAAAATCCAGCAAAAACCATACCAATAATGAGAAGATTAAAAAGCAAAAGTTTTAAGGTATTTTTACTTGTATTTATATTTCTCACATTCACTACCCCAATAATTTATTTTTATGTAAGCTCAATTATAGCAAAAAATAGAAAATAAAAGTAGTATTGAAAAATTGTTATGAAATCTCTTGACTTTTTAGACGATTTCTAGTAATTTTTAGTTATAATATCCGTGAAAGAGAAAGTGCTTTTTTACCTAAAGAGAAGATTAAATTTGGTGAAATTAGTCTATAAAAAAGTGAAGACACTCTGGAGATGAATAATTAAAAATTATTCCGTTACGAGCGTTAATCGTATGAAGAGGAGAAGTGTGCGTACTTCTCGAATTTAGGTGGTACCACGTGTGAGAAGTCATTCGTCCTTGTTTTTTTACAAGGGCTTTTTTTGTACGTAAAAAAAGATAAAGGAGATGTATATAATGGAAAAAAGAACAACATATTGTGGATTTATTTCATCTGAGCATTTAGAAAAAGAAGTGACAGTTAAGGGTTGGGTTCAAAAACGACGTGATTTAGGTGGGTTAATTTTTATTGATTTACGTGACCGTGAAGGCATTGTTCAAATCGTCTTTAATCCTGAAACATCAAAAGAAGCGTTAGAAATTGCTGATAAATGTCGTAGTGAGTTTGTTATCGGTGTGACAGGTAAAGTGGTTAAACGTGAAAGTGCGATTAATCCTAATATGAAGACAGGTGAATTTGAAATTATTGCGACTGATATCGTGATTTACAATGAAGCTAAAACACCGCTATTTGTGATTGGCGATAATCAAACTGTGAATGAAGATACGCGTATGAAATATCGTTTTATGGATATCCGTCGCCCTGAAATGGTTAAGACACTAAAATTACGTCATCAGACAAGCCAAGTGATGCGTAATTTCTTAAATGACAATGCTTTTATGGAAGTCGAAACACCTTACTTAAACAAATCAACACCTGAAGGCGCTCGTGATTATTTGGTACCATCTCGTGTTCATGAAGGTCATTTTTATGCCCTACCTCAATCCCCACAAACAACGAAACAATTGTTAATGGGAGCAGGAATTGATAAATACTATCAAATCGTTCGTTGTTTTAGAGATGAAGATTTACGTGGTGATCGTCAACCAGAATTTACCCAAGTTGATATTGAAACAAGTTTCTTATCAGCAGAAGAAATCCAAACGTACACAGAAAATATGTTAGCCAAAGTTATGAAAGAAGTCATGGGACAGGATATTGTCTTACCATTCCCAAGAATGACTTATGATGACGCAATTGCAAGATACGGTGTGGATAAACCAGATACTCGTTTTGAAATGGAATTAATTGAGATGCAAGAAGCTGTTTCTGATATCGAATTTAAAGTCTTCCAATCAGCTTTAGAAAATGGTGGAGCAGTCAAAGCATTAAATGCTAAAGGTGCAGCTGGTAACTATTCAAGAAAAGATATGGATCAACTAGGTCAATGGTTAGCTCAATTCGGTGCTAAAGGTCTTGCTTGGGTAAAAGTCGAAGAAGATGGCTTGAAAGGTCCAATCGCTAAATTCTTAGTAGATCATTCAGAAAAAATCATCGAAGCAACAAATGCTGAAGTTGGTGATTTATTAATGTTTGTTGCGGATAAAAAAGAAGTAGTCGCAGCTTCATTAGGAGCATTAAGAAATCGCTTGGCTCAAGAATTAGGTTTAATCAATCCAGACACGTTCAATTTCCTATGGGTCGTTGATTGGCCATTACTAGAGTATGATGAAGAAGCTGGACGTTACACAGCAGCACATCATCCATTCACGATGCCTAAAGCTAGTGATGTGGAATTATTAAAAACAAACCCTGAAAAAGTATATGCAGAAGCTTATGATATTGTCTTAAATGGTTATGAATTAGGTGGAGGCTCTTTGAGAATTTACCAACGTGAAGTGCAAGAAGATATGTTTAATGCCTTAGGATTCACAAAAGAATCAGCACAAGAACAGTTTGGTTTCTTAATGGATGCTTTAGAATACGGTTTCCCACCACATGGCGGAATTGCGTTAGGTTTAGATCGCTTAATTATGTTGTTAGCGAAAAAAGATAACATTCGTGAAGTGATTGCGTTCCCTAAAAATAATCGTGGGATCGATTTGATGACAAATGCGCCTGGAACAGTATCAGAAGACCAATTAGAAGAGCTGCACTTGAATATTACAACGGACGAAAAATAATCGATTTTTAAGAAGTGACTAATGTTCTTTTACCTAAAGGAGTTCATAAGGAAATGTTAAAAATAAAGGAAATTAAAGACCTATTTATTGAAAATGAGTATACAGAAAAAATATCAATGGCGGTTATTAATGGCATGTTGCAAGCAGTTGCTTTAAATATGTTCTGGCAACCAGGACATATTTATGCAAGTGGTGTCACTGGTTTAGGGCAAATAATCGTTACTTTATCAGAAGATTTAGGACAAGTTCAACTACCTATGTCGGTGGTCTTATATGCCTTAAATATTCCATTATTTATATTATCGTGGTTTAAAATCAGTAAGAAGTTTACCGTTTTTACGATGATTTCTGTTTTTATGACGTCGTTTTTCATCCAGATTATTCCAGTCACAGCATTATCTGACGACCCAATTATTTGTGCCATTTTTGGTGGGGCTATTTGCGGGTTAGGTGTTGGTTTGGCTTTAAGAGGTGGATTATCCTCTGGAGGACTAGATATTGTGAGTGTGACAATTCGAAAAATGACAGGTCGAAATGTTGGTTCTTTGAATATTATTTTTAATGCTTGTATTATTATGACTTCTGGTTTTCTATTTGGCTGGCCATATGCTTTCTACAGTGCTTTTTCAATTTTTGTTAATGGGAAAGTTGTAGATATGGTTTTTACAAGACAAAAGAAAATGCAGATCATGATTGTTACAACAAAACCTGATGAAGTGGTGAATGAAGTTCAAAAGAAAATTCGTCGTGGGATTACGATTTTGAATAATGCAGAAGGGGCATTTAATCACAATGAGCAAACGATTTTGATTACGATTGTGACCCGGGATCAGTTGCCCTTACTTCAAGTAGCTATGAGAAATTCTGATCC
>CAUQFM010000069.1:0-12377 GCA_963517295.1 uncultured Vagococcus sp. | reverse complement strand
TTTTTGGTCAGCTTCTCTTTTTTGAAATGACACATTTTGCTATTAATTATGCATTTAAAGTGTCGAATAAAAACTTTAATGAGGAAAAAGTAAAAGTAAGATTAAAATAAAAGGAAAAATATAACACAAGTGTGATTTATTCAAATATTTACTTTAAACTGAATGAGTATTCAAAATGAGAGTTTTCTTTTTGATAAAAAATGAAATTATTTAAGGAGTTTACAGTCAATGGACGAAGAACAGAGTAACAAAAAGAAATTGTCACTAACCGCGTTAATCTTAATGATTTTTACCTCAGTATTTGGTTTTGCTAATATTGTACGAGCTTATTACTTAATGGGGTATGCTTCAATTATTTGGTATGTATTAGCTGCGGTGACATTCTTTCTACCTTTTGCTTTTATGCTTTCTGAGTTTGGTGCAGCGTTTAAAGATGAAAAAGGTGGTATATATTCTTGGATGGCGGTTTCTGTTAATCCAAAATTTTCATTTGTCGGAACTGTTATGTGGTACGCCTCTAATATTATTTGGATGGTTAGTACAGGTATATCAATTTGGATTCCTTTATCTAACGGTATCTTTGGTGTAGATAAAACACAACAATGGGCGTTTTTGGGAATGAATAGTGTCCAGACACTTGGAATGTTAGGAGCCATTTGGATTTTATTTATTACAGTTGTTTCTAGTAGAGGTCTTGATAAAATAGAAAAAATTACTAACGTAGGTGGTGTCGCAGTTGCTTTACTTAATGTAGTTTTAATTTTAGTTGGTCTGTTTATTTTAATTCTAAATAAAGGTCAGCTAGCTGAGCCAATGACAGTGGCGAGCTTTGTTAAGTCGCCTAATCCTGATTATGGATCGATTATTTCTGTATTTAGTTTTCTAGTATTTGCTCTTTTTGCATATGGAGGTTTAGAAATCATTGGTGGTTTAGTTGATGAGACTGAAGACGCAGCGGTTAATTTTCCAAAAGGAATCAAAATATCTGCGATTGTGATTGCTATAGGCTATGCTGTTGGGATTTTCATTATGGGAATTTTTACTAATTGGTCATTTGCTTTTACTGAGTTTTCAGATGCAGATATTACATTAGGTAATGTTGCTTATGTTGCGATGAATAATATGGGATACCAATTAGGTTTAGCATTAAACTTATCAGAAAGTATTGCCACTCAAATAGGTGTTTGGATGGGAAGATACATTGGTATTTCAATGTTCTTAGCTTTAACAGGGTCATTCTTTACCTTAGCTTTTTCACCACTAAAACAGTTAATTGAAGGAACTCCAAAAGAAATTTGGCCAAAAAAATGGACAAAAACAAAAAATGGTTTACCTGTCTATGCGATGTATGTTCAAGCAGCCATTGTGATTGTTATTATTTTATTTGTTTCATTTGGTGGTAAAGGCGCTAAAGAATTTTATGAAATTATTATCTCAATGACTAACGTAGCTGTGAGTATTCCTTATATGTTTATTGTTTTCGCTTTCTATGGATTTAAAAAGAAAGAGGAAATTGAAAAACCTTTTGTTATGTTTAAGTCAAAGAATGGTTATAAATATGTTGTGGCTATGGTGATTTTTGTGATTGGTTTTGCTAATGTGTTTACAATTGTCGAGCCAGCACTTCATGGTCGATACGATGAAACATTTTTTTCTATCCTAGGACCGATTGTTTTTAGTGTGATTGCGTTGGTTATGTTTAGAAGATATGAAAAGAAAATGACTAACAACTAATCTAAATAAGATAAAAAAAATTGGCTCAGAAGTTTTATTTCTGAACCAATTTTTTTGTTTATTTTGAAACGGTGTGATGAAAATCATATAAATGATCTAAATCCTCCATTTGTTGATTGCCTTTTTGACTATCTTTATCAATTTTATGGCAGATAGCACAGACATTTTTGATAACATCAGGAGACATCACACCGTAACATCCTGTGAGTTGTTCTTCATAGTAAAATCTTTGAGTACCGATATCATCCCAAGCACCTTCTATTAGTGTTATTAGCATATAATTTTACAATTAATTTGTAAAGCGCTAAAATGAAAATTAGTGAAAAATAAAAGAGGAGGGGTTATATTGTTATATTATGTTAGAAAAGCTAAAGAATCAGATTTAGAGGATATATTAAAAGTAGTTCAAAATGGAAGAGAGACACTTGAAACTAATAATATTCCTCAATGGCGAAATAATGAGGGACCAAATGAAGCTGTTTTAAAAAGTGATATTCAATTAGGTGAAGGGTATGTTTTAATCGAAACAGATAAAGTTGTTGGATTTGGAACGATTACAAAAGGTATCCAAGATGGCTATGCTGATATTACAGAAGGACAATGGATTGAGACAGAAGAATATGTTTCGATTCATCGTTTTGTGATTCTTTCTTCTATTAAACAAAAAGGCATGTCTCAATTCTTTTTAGGGCATTTGATTTCTTTTTCAAAAATGTTAGGCTATACAGATTTAAGAGTAGATACTCACCCTTTAAATAGTGGCATGCAAAGAGTAATCGATAAGTCAGGCTTTTCTTATCAAGGAGATATAGTATTAGATTGTACTGATGGCGAAAGAAAAGCGTACCAACTAATATTAAGTTAATAAAAAGAGGCTGACCCAAATGTCAGCCTCATTCTTATTTATACGAATAATCTTTAATAATCAGGGGATAAAAAGTCTGCTCCCAGGTTAACTTCACGAAAAGCGATCAATCAAAAAGAATGATCGCTTTTCCCTCCAGTTGTTCGGAGCAAAACGACTTTTGACCCACTCTATTTTTAGTTATTATTCGCAAACCCACGTTCCATTTTTATCAAGTGAACAGGTATTACCATTTTCAATAAGAATTAAAGGTTCATGTTCTTGTTCAGCAATTTTTTCAATGGTTTCTTGGATGACTTCGACGGACTGAGCACCGTTAATGCCATATTTCTCATTTATTACAAGAAAAGGGGCACCGTGAATGTTATATTCTTGAGCCAGTTTGATATCATCAAATACTTTTTTTTCTGTTTCTTCAGATGTAAAGATAGGCTCAAAAGTTAGCCAGTCAATATTATTTTGTGTAATGACTTCTTTGATAATGGTGATATCTTCAATATTTTTATTTTCTACAAATAGTTTATGCTGCAAACTATCAAAGACATTCCAATATGCGGCATCTCCACCAATCGTCTTGGCAGCCGTAGCAGCTAGAAGTGCAGGCTTAGAAGTAGGAAATTGAAAAGTTGCCTCTTTCATACCTGATATATTAAAACGATGTAGATCATCATTTTCGTTAGCGTGTTCCCAGTGCTTTAAAATCTCATTTTTTGCATTATCCCTTGATCCAAATTGGTTAGCTAGATCGTCACTTTCCCAAGCTAAGGCAAATGAGCGATGGACAATGTCAACATTTGGATATCTTTCTTTTATCTGATGCATCCGATATGACATTGGAAAGCAAAAGCTACAAATGACATCATGAAAAAATTCAATTTTCATTAAAAAACCACCTATCTTTTATTGAGTACATCATAACGAGATTTATATGGAAATACAAAAAATTTGCTTATGAAATATAACACATAATAAGAATATATGGCGTAAATAAGTAAGATAAGGATGTATTAGTATGAATATTAAAAATAAAAAAACAGAAATCCCGCAAGTTAGTGAAGAATATGGCTTAATTGATTTTAGACCATTAACGATGAAAGAACGTTTAGAAATATATTCACGTCTGACTAAAAATCAAAGAAATTTAATCGATGAGCATCGCAAGTATCTAATCAGATCAGAGTTTATTAAAGATAGCTATCTAAGTGCTTCTGATTGGGATTTTGTTGATTTAAAAATGGATGAGCTGTATCCAAAAACGCATCATAAAGAAAATCAATTGTACTGTCAGTGTGGTCGAAGGTTAAAGTATCAATATATCGTTAAATCAAAAGCAACAGGTAAGAAGATGGGATTAGGTATTCAACATTTTAAGGATCATTTAAATATTCCGCAACAGGTTGCAAAGGAAATTGTGGATCGTTTAAGTAATGTGGATTTTGGCTTAGATGAATTATTATGGCTAAAACGAAAAGGCGTTGAATTTCCAACTGAATTATGGGATAAGTATGCTTTGTCATTGTATAAAAATCAATACGCTAAAAAGCCATATACAATAAATTTTTCACTGGGACAACGAATAGCTGCGTTTAAAGAAGCAGATATGCCAATTTATTTTTCAGATTACCAATCATTAAATAAAGAAAATAAAGGGCTGCAAACCAATTGTGTAAATGTGCCACAAAAAGAGGTGAGTGAGAAGGATTTTAATAAATTCAAGCAGTCTCTTATTAGTAACATCGAACAAAAAACATTGTTTAATCGAGCCTCTATCTGGTCATTACAAATTCAAAAGCAAATGGAATTAGGTAGTGAAGAACCCTCGTTGCCTCAAACTTATTTTTCAGATATATATGAAATTTTAAAAAGATCAGAGGAAAATAGAGAAAAAGAGCTGTTATCTTATAGTAATAAAGGAATGGGAAAGTGGATTCAAAAAGAGGTTTACATTCATTTGTTAAAAAAGGCTGATGAATTAGGATTATCTGAAACTTTTTTAAATGAAATTCATCCTTTTATGAGAGAGGGATTAAAAGAATTTCTTATTTTTAATAAAAAAGAAAAATACCTTAAAGAAGATATTGAAGAAATAAAACAAATACTAACTAAATATGATGAAGAATCGAAAAAAAAATTACTTCAAGAATTAATGAATCAGTCAAACAGTACGACCTAATAATCATGGGTTTTACTGTTTCTTTTTTTTGAATAAATAAAAAGTTTCTCTAAAAAACGTTTTCATTGTGAAAGGATGATTAAAGTTACCTAAGATGTTGGTTTAATAAAGATTATTTCATTTTAATGTTAAATAATAAAAGTATGAAAGCGTGTTATATTTAAAGTGCTATACAACTAAATTAAAAGGAGCGGTACAAGTGGAGAAAAAACAGAAGTTAACTCTAAAAGCACTTATTCTCATGATATTCACTTCAGTATTTGGTTTTACTAACATTATTAGAGCTTATTATTTAATGGGGTATGGGTCGATCATTTGGTACATACTCGCAGCGGTAACTTTTTTCCTACCATTTGCATTTATGCTATCAGAATTCGGTGCGGCATTCAAGGATAGTAAGGGTGGTATTTACTCTTGGATGGCAGAATCAGTTAACCCAAAATATGCCTTTGTCGGAACCTTTATGTGGTATGCCTCATATATCGTATGGATGGTGAACGTGGGAACAGGTATCTGGATTCCTTTATCTAATGGTATCTTTGGTGTTGATAAAACACAAACAATGAGCTTTTTTGGTCTAAATGGTGTTCAAAGTTTAGGGCTTCTAGGCGTTGCTTGGATTTTATTAATTACCTTTGTTTCTTCTAAAGGATTAGATAAAATAAAAAAAGTAACATCAGTTGGTGGAACAGCGGTTGCTTTAATTAACGTAGTCTTAATCTTAGGCGGTTTATTAATCTTAGTATTAAACAAAGGACAAATGGCTGAACCTTTAACAGCAGCAGCATTTACTCATTCACCAAATGCTGATTATTCTTCTTTAATTTCCGTTTTTAGTTTCTTAGTATTCGCTATCTTTGCTTACGGTGGTCTAGAAGTTGTCGGTGGTTTAGTGGATGAAACTGAAAATGCTGAAGTTACTTTCCCTAAAGGCGTGGCAATATCAGCTATTATTATTGCAATTGGTTATGCAGTGGGAATCTTCATCATGGGTGCATTTACTAACTGGACATTTGCTTTTACTCAATTCTCTAAAGCAGATATCACATTAGGTAATGTGGCTTATGTGGCGATGAACAATATGGGTTACCAATTAGGTCTTGCATTAAACTTATCAGATGCTGCATCTGTGACTATGGGAATGTGGGTATCTCGTTATATGGGTCTTTCAATGTTCTTAGCTTTAACTGGAGCGTTCTTTACGTTAATCTTCTCTCCATTAAAACAATTAATTGAAGGAACTCCTAAAGAAGTATGGCCTAAAGCATTCAATAAAAGAAAAAATGGTATGCCGATTGTAGCGATGTGGGTACAAGCAGCAATCGTTATTGCAATCATCGTATTAGTATCATTTGGTGGCGATGGCGCTACAGAATTTTTCAAAATTTTAGTAGCTATGACAAACGTATCTATGACAATTCCTTATATGTTTTTAGCACTTGCTTTCTTAGGATTTAAGAAAAAAGAAGAAATCCAAAAACCATTCGAAATTTACAAATCAAAAACGTTTTATAAAATTGCCGTTTTTAGTGTAACTTTCGTAGTTGGTTTTGCCAATGTCTTCACAATTATTAATCCGTCACTTAATGGTAATGTGAAAGAAACTATTTTCTCAATCATGGGGCCACTCTTCTTTGGTGCTTTAGCTTATATTATGTACAGTCGTTACGAAAAGAAAAATGGAATAAAATAAAAAATAATAGAGGAGTCTTTAAAAATGGAAAATTTTAATCATTACTTGGATAAATATGCTGAACTAATCGTTAAAACAGGTGTCAATGTCAGTGAAAATCATAGCGTGATATTAGAAATTTCAGTGACACAAGCTCCATTGGCTCGTTTAATTACTAAAAAGGCTTACGCATGTGGAGCTAAAGAAGTTATTGTCAGATGGAATGACGATGAAATCTTGAAGGAAACAGTCGCACATAAAGAGGCTGTGGCTTTAGAAACAGTAGCGGATTACCAATTAGCAGAAGTTCAAGACTGGGTAGATAAAAAAGCATCAAGAATCAGTGTTGTTTCAGCCAATCCAGATGCTTTATCTGGTGTACCAAGTGAACGTGTTGGTTTGTATCAAAAATTTGATCGTAAATTATTATTTAATTTAAGACAGGCTGGACAATCTAATAAAATTAGTTGGACAGTTGTCGCAGCAAGTGGCGCTGAATGGGCTAAAAAAGTCTTCCCAGAATTAGCAACAGAAGAAGAGCAAGTAGATGCTTTATGGGATGCTATTTTTAAAGCAACTAAAGTTTATGCTGACAGCCCTGTTACAGCATGGCGAGAACATGAAGCTTTACTTAGAGAAAAAGCTGATATGTTAAATAAAGAGCAATTTACCAAATTACATTACACTGCCCCTGGCACAGATTTAGTGGTTGGATTACCTAAAAATCATGTGTGGGATAGCGCAAGAAGTATCAATGCTTCCGGTGAAGAATTTATGGCAAACATGCCAACAGAAGAAGTCTTTACAGCACCTGATTGTCGGGTAGCTGATGGCTTTGTGACAAGTACAAAACCATTAAGTTATGGTGGAACTACTTTAGTGGATATGGTTTTCCATTTTGAAAATGGTGAAATCGTAAAAGCAACAGCTAAAGAAGGGGAAGATGTTTTAAATCACTTAATCAATATGGACCCAGGTTCTAAACGATTAGGTGAGGTAGCACTTGTTCCGGATCCTTCTCCAATTTCTCAATCAGGTATTACATTCTACAACACATTATTTGATGAAAATGCTTCTAATCATTTAGCTATTGGTAATGGTTATGCGTTTAACATCAAAGATGGTGTGAATATGGATGAAAAAGAATTAGAAAAAATCGGTTTAAATAGAAGTCAAAATCATGTCGATTTTATGATAGGTTCTGATAAGATGAATGTCGATGGAATTAAAGAAGATGGTACGATTATTCCTGTTTTTAGAAATGGAAATTGGGTATAAGTATAAAAATGAGGCTGATAATTTAAAATCAGTCTCTTTTTTCATCGGCGTTTTCAGAAACAAGCAGTATTTTTCTGAAAAACGAACATTAATCACTTTCATCCTATAAAATTTACGTTAATTGATGATAATTAGATGGGGATTTGATATAATAAAGGTTGTTATTACTTTTAATTAGGGAAGTGGTATATGTTTTTTAGTTGGATAATAAAAACGAAATTTAGGAGGAAGTTTTTTGGAAGAGAAAAAGTGGTTTAAGAAATTGAATGTCATGATGTTATTACTATTATTGTTAGGAACATTTAGCCCAACGGTAACAGCATTAGCAGAAACTCAATTAGTTAATGAAACAATTGAAAGCGTTAAACAAGTTAAAGAAGAAGCAACGACAGAAACGACAGAAACAGTAAAAGGTATAGAAGAAAGTCAGGAAATTGCAAAAGAAACAATTTCCGAAATTAAAAATGAGAAAACAATTCAAAGTTCGGTTATTCCGAACAATGAAATCAAAAAAGAAGTAACTGAAACGAAAGAATCAAAAGAAGCAAAAACAACAGAAAAGAAAACTAAAAAATTAACTGTCTTAGGCACATCAGATGTTCATGGTAATGTTTGGGATTGGTCTTATGAGGACAATAAAGAAGCTGATTTAGGATTTGCTAAAATTGCGACAGTTGTTAAGGCAGAGCGTGCTAAAAATCCTAATAACATCCTTGTAGATGCAGGAGATAACTTACAAGGAACACTTCTAACAGACGATTTATATAGTTCTAAAAAAGAACTTCAAAATGTAACTCACCCGGTGATTGCAGCTATGAATACGATTGGCTATGATGCAATGGCTTTAGGTAATCATGAATTTAACTTTGGAACTGATTTAATTAAGAAAGTGGAAAAAGACGCGAATTTCCCACTTCTTTCAGCTAATACTTATTTAAGAGGAACAGACACTAATTTTGTTAAAGCGACAGAAGTTAAGATGGTTGATGGCGTTAAAGTTGCTATCATCGGAATGACAATTCCACACGTTGCTATGTGGGATGGGGATAAAGTGAAACATTTAGAATTTAAACCTCTGAATGAAGAAGCTAAAAAACAAGTCAAGATTTTACAAGAAACAGAAAAACCAGATGTGATTGTTGCTTCAATCCATGCAGGATTAGATAATAGCGATCCAGCAGCTGCTGCACGCAATGTGATCAAAGAAGTTCCTGAAATAGATGCGTTTGTTTTAGGACATGATCACCGCGAATATGCAGAAAAAATTGAAGATAATACTGGTAAAATGAAACCCGCAGCAGCAGTTAAAGATACTGGTTCTGGCGTGGTAAAAATTGATTTAGATTTAGAACAAGACGAGAATGATAAATGGAATGTGGTGGAATCTACACCGACAACGATTTCCGTTAAAGGCGTTCAAGGTGACGAAGCCGTCAGAGCGGCAACTAAAGAAGCCCATGAAAAAACACAGCAACATGTTAATAGCGTAATTGGCGTAGCTACAGATAACTTTTTACCTGAGCAACGTGTGCCTGGTATTCCAGAAGCACAATTACAACCAACTGCGATGATTTCTTTGATTAATAATGTTCAAATGAAAGTTGCAGGAGCACAATTAGGTTCGGCAGCTTTATTCAAAGCAGATAGTAAATTAGATAAAGGTCCAATTAAATTTTCAGATATTTTTAACATTTACAAATACCCAAACACTTTAGTTGGAACTGAGATGACTGGTGTTCAACTTAAAAAATATTTAGAAAAACAAGGCGCATATTATCAACAATATGAACCAGGTGACGTGACTATCGGTTTTAACGATCGAATTCGTGTCTATAACTACGACATGGTATCAGGGGTTAAATATAAAATTGATATCTCACAACCCGTAGGCTCACGTATTAAAGACTTAACTTTTGAAGGTAAAGAAGTTACAGATGAACAAGTCTTTAAAATTGCGATGAATAATTATCGTTTTGAAGGCATGGCAAAAGATGGTTTGGTTAATCCTGAACCTTATTATGAATCTGACCCAGCAACATTAAGAGGAAAGATTGTTGAGTATATTGAGGAAAAGAAAGAAATTGATCCTAAAGAAGAATTAGAAGAAAATTTTGAAATTATTGGTGCAGACTTGAATCATCCTGCTAGTAAATACGTAATTGAGCAAGTTAAAAAAGGAACACCAGGTTTTGAAATTACGCCTTCTGCAGATGGTCGTACACCAAATATTAAAAAACTAAATGCAATTAAATTATATGAACAAGGTCTGATTCCAGAGGAATATATGGAAGAAAAAGGCTCTGTTAAAATTATGCACACGAACGATATGCATGGTCGTATGGAATATTTTGAAGATAAATATAGTCCATCAATTGGATTAGGACGTGTGAAGACATTTAAAGATAATGAAAAACCTACTCTTTTAGTAGATGCAGGCGATGCGATGCAAGGATTACCTATCTCTAACTACTCTAAAGGTGCGGATATGGTTAAAGCTATGAACGCTGTAGGTTATGATGCTATGACACTAGGAAATCATGAGTTTGATTTCGGTTTAGAAACAGCGTTACAATACAAAAAAGATTTAAATTTCCCAATTGTATCGGCAAACGTCTTATATAAAGACGGAACAAGACCGTTTGATCCTTATAAAATAGTAACAAAAGAAGTCAATGGTAAGAAACAAAATTTTGCTTTGATTGGATTGACAACACCAGAAACAACAGTAAAAACTCATCCAAATAATGTAGCAAAAGTTAAGTTTGAAAAACCAGCACCAACTGCGATTAAAACAATCAATGAAATTGGGGCAAAAGCAGATTATTTTGTTTTCATGACTCATTTAGGAATTGATGAAACAACGGTGGAAGATGAAACAAGTAAATATTTAGCGACTGAATTAGCTAAAAATTTCCCAGATAAAAAAATATTTATTGCAGATGGACACTCACACACTGCATTATCAGAAGGAATTAGAGCTGATAATGTGTTGATTGGGCAAACAGGTAATCACTTAAACAATGTGGGAATGATGACAGGAAACTATACTGGTGAAAAACCTGAATTAAAAGCTGTCTTACATCCATTCTCAGAATTAAAAGATTTAACACCAGATCCTAAAGTTGAAGAAATTGTTAAAACAGCAAAAGCTAATTTTGATAAAGAAATGTCAGAAGTTGTTTTAAAAGATAATAAAATTACTTTTAATGGTGAAAGAGATAACGTTCGAAGTCTTGAAACTAACTTAGGGAATTTGATTGGTGATTCATTACTTGCATATGGCAAAGATGGCTTTAAGGAGTCTTCTGATTTTGCTATTATGAACGGTGGCGGTATCCGTCAGTCGATTAAACCAGGTGTTGTAACAAAAGGCGATATCGTTGGTGTTATGCCATTTGGTAATACTGTTTCACAAATAAAAGTAACAGGTAACGAAGTGTATACCATGTTTGAACATTCATTACGTTCGATTCACGCCACTGATAAAGATGGTAAGGTGATCATGGATAAAAATGGCTTACCTAAATTAGGAGCTAATGGCGGTTTCTTACAAGTATCAGATTCGATTAAAGTTAAGTACGACTCTAACTTTGATGGAGCAAAACCTGAAGGGAATATCCCAGGAAAACGTATCACAAGCATCAAAGTTAAAGACAAATCTGATAAATTTGTGGACGTACCAAGAAGTGATAAGGTGACATACAACATGATTACTAATGACTTCTTAGCAGCTGGTGGAGATGGTTACTCGATGCTAATTGGAAAACCAGTAGAGCAAGGTCCATCTATGGATGAAGTCTTTATGAAGTATTTGACAAAATTATCAGAAAAAGAATTAAATACGTATAAAGAAGAAGTACCTTATACACGTATTATTTCTGAAAAATTTGTTGAAGGTAGTACAATTGAACAAGATAAATTAGCAGTGACAATTGCTAACGCAGAGCAATTAAAACAAGCTGATTATACAGAAAGCTCATGGAAAGTATTTTCTAAAGAATTGGAAAACGCTAAAAAAGAAATAGAAGCTAAAGATGAAAAACGTGCGAAGGCAGCAAATGAAAGTCTAACAAAAGCAATGCAAGACTTAAAACTAGCCGAAGTCGTTTCTGAAACAAAAGAACAAGATGCACTGAATAAAAAAATAGCTTCTTTCAAAAAAGAAGAATACACAGCACATAGCTGGGCAAAATTTGAAAAAGATTTAGCAGTAGCACAAAAAGAATTAGAAGCTAAAGATGAAAAACGTGCAAAAGCAGCGAATGCTAAACTAGACAAAGATAGTCAAAAATTAGTTTCTATTAAATCGCTAAAAGTACTTGTAACAGAAAGTGAAAAACTAAAAGCAGCAGATTACACGAAAGCGACTTGGAAAAACTTTAAGAAAGACTTGGATGCGTCTAAAAAATTATTAGATGATGCTCAAAAAGTTGCGATTGAAGTGACAGAAAAACAAGTTAAAGAAAATGAAAAAGCTTTAACATCATCTAAAAATAAACTTGAAAAAGTAAAAGTTGTTTCAGAAATAAAAGAACAAGATGCGTTGAAGAAAAAAATAGCTTCTTTCAAAAAAGAAGAATACACAGCACATAGCTGGGCGAAATTTGAAAAAGATTTAGCAGTAGCACAAAAAGAATTAGAAGCTAAAGATGAAA
>CAUQFM010000068.1:0-12631 GCA_963517295.1 uncultured Vagococcus sp. | reverse complement strand
CAAGTAACATCCAAATACTTGTGTTTGAAAATTGAAGATATGTTGGTGAATCGACATAATTAGTTAAATCAGTTATTGCTGGTAAAAAAAAGATTAGGCCTGATTTGAACGGTAGCATACCTGATACTTGATTACCTAGTAAAGCTAAAAATAATGTGATTGTTAAACTAACCACCGTTGATCTTGTTAAAATAGCTAAACTAAAACCAATAACGGAATACACCAGATAATAGGGTAACGATCTCAATATACTACTAATTATGTAGTTGATTGCTGGTACTTCTACTAGCTGATGTTTACTAATAAAATAAACGGAATTACTTAATCCATCTCCGCCAAAATAAAGGTAACCTATCATCAAATTCATAATCAAAATACTACTCAAAAATAGCATAACAATCATTAAATTACTTAATAACTTACCCCAATAAAAAGTTCTCCTCTCAAAAGGACTTGTTAAAATAAAATCTATTGTCTTATTCTCAAATTCTTTAGCTATACCAACACAAAAAATAATTGGAAAAATAACAATAAGAAGACCTAATCCTTTAACTGAAAATAAGTTGGCTAAATAATTGCCAAAACTATTTTTATTAACATCCTTGTTATTTTTCTCTAGATATTTATTGTTCATTTTCCATTTCAATATATTTTCATCTGAGTTCTCACTTTGTTCAATTTCCTCTGATGTCATTTTAACGCTTTGTTCTATTTGTTTATTTTCAATTTTTAGTTCTTTCTTCCAATCATCATTAGGACTCATCGAAAAAATTAAAAATAGTGAAAAAACTAAAATAATTATTTCTGAGAATAACCAAACTTTAGAATATACAAACTTTAAACTCTCGCCTTTAAATATTGATAACATTACTTACCTCCTGAAATAACTTCATCATAGTAATCTTGTAGGGTTTCTGATTCATTGATAATATTTGAAATACTTACACCCTCACCTCTTAGAATAATTACAATATCCAACAATTCATCTTGCGTCATATTTTCAACTATTATTTTTGAATCATAATATTTAAACTGATCTCCATATTTTTCGTCTAATATTTTTTTAGTTATTTCAATGTCCTTAGAATTTACACGAATTGTTGAATAACTAGTAGCTTTCAATTCACTATTTTTTATTTCTTTCACAATTAATCCTGATTTTAAGAAAATAAATCTATCACATATCTGCTCTAACTCAGGTAAAGTATGACTTGATATCAAAATAGTTTTTCCTTGCTCTTTTTGCTTCAGGATAATTTGTCTTAATTCTGAAATACCATCAGGATCTAATCCATTGAAAGGTTCATCCAATATTAATACGTTAGGATTACTCAATAAAGCTTGAGCAATACCCAATCTTTGCTTATTTCCTAAAGAATAAGTTTTTACTTTTTGATTCAAAATTAAGTTTAAACCCACTAATTCAGTTACTTCAAGTATCCTTTCTTTTCTAATATTTCTTATTTCAGCATAATAATTCAAACATTGTTTTCCTGTTAAATTGGGATAAAATTTTGGGTTTTCTATGATAGCTCCTATATTTTTAATATAGCTTGGAAAATCAGATTCTTGCTTAATACCATCTATAGAAATTTCACCTTCATCAAGTTTATAAAGCCCTGTCAATAATTTCATTAAACTTGTTTTACCTGCACCATTAGGACCTATCATTCCAATTATTTCACTATTTTTTAAAACTAAATCAACACCATTTATTATTTTTTTATTTCCTAATGATTTTGTCACATTATTACACTTTAACACTTCCAACATTATAACCTCCAATCTTTTTTCTGTTCATTATTTTGATTTTTATCGCATAAAAAAGCCTCTATATGAATTAATATTACTCTTAAAATAAATATTGTAAACTAGAAATTTTGTTCAAACAAAAAAACATTCTTAAAAAGCAAGAATGTTTTAACCTATTAACTTTGGATATTTTTTTATGCTTCTACAAACAACTTAGCTTTTAGTTTGACTAACATATCTTCAGTCATTCTATCTAAACCATATTGAGGTTTAAAATCCCACTCTTTTTCAGCTGCTTGGCAATCAAGTGAGTCTGGCCATGAATCTGCAATTCCTTGTAATTTAGGATTCACATCATACGTCATCGTAAACTCAGGTATCTCTTTTTGAATACTCGCTTTAATTTGTTCTGGTGTAAATGACATGGCAGAAATATTAAAAGCATTACGATGAGTTAAACGATCTTCCGGAATTTCCATTAATTGAATAATCGCATTAATTGCATCAGGCATGTACATCATATCCATTGACGTTTCTGCACCAATTGGACAGGTATATTTACCAGCTTTTAACGCTTCATAGTAAATTTCAACTGCATAGTCAGTCGTTCCTCCACCTGGTAGCGTATCATAAGAAATCAATCCTGGAAAACGAACGCCTCTAGTGTCTACACCGAATTTATCATGGTAATAATCACATAATAATTCACCAGCTACTTTAGTGATACCATACATTGTTTTAGGGCGTTGCAAAGTATCTTGTGGCGTTCCTTGTTTAGGTGTTTCTGGACCAAATGCCCCAATTGAACTCGGTGTAAAAAATTGTAAATCAAGTTTTCTAGCAACTTCTAACGCATTCATCAAACCAGACATATTAATATGCCATGCGATTTGCGGCTTGTCTTCTGCCACAGATGACAAAAGTGAAGCCAAATGAATCATCGTGTCAGCTTTAAATTCTTTAGCTAACTCATACATGCGATCTTCATCTAATACATCCAATACTTCAAATAAGCCACCCTTCACAATTCGGTGATTTTCCGGTTTTCTGATGTCTGTTGCTAAAACATTATCAATTCCTTTTTCTTTTCTTAAACGATCCACTAACTCAGAGCCAATTTGTCCTAAACAACCTGTGATCATAATTCTTTCCATAAGTAGTCACCCTCACTAAATAATTTTCATTTCTTTTCCGACTTTTTCATAAACTTCTACAGCTTTATCTAGCATCTCTTTTGTATGAGCCGCTGTTGGCATGTTTCTAACACGTCCTGTACCTAGTGGCACGGTTGGGAAAACGATTGGTTTCACATAAACGCCATTTTCGATTAATTTTTTAGCAAACTCTTGCGCCAGTCTTTCATCCCCTAAAATAACTGGAGTAATTGGTGTTTCTGAATGCCCAATATCATAGCCGATTCCTTTTAATTTCGCTTTAAAATAGGTAGCATTTTCCCATAAATTATCAACATAACTTGAATCGTGTTCGATTAGATCAATCGCTTTGATAACGGCTGCTGAAGCCCCTGGTGTTAATGACGTTGAGAAAAGGAAGGGTCTTGCTTGAGATTTTAACCAGCTAATTAATTTCTCAGAGCCAGCCACATAACCACCAACAACACCAATCGCTTTAGACAAAGTTCCCATTTGGAAATCAACTTTATCTGATAAACCAAATTCTTTCACCGTTCCAGCACCTTTTCCAAGAACGCCTGAACCATGAGCGTCATCTACATAAACAATCAAATTATACTTTTCAGCAACTTTCATAATTTCTGGCATCTTAGCAACATCACCATCCATAGAAAAAACACCATCTGTAATGTACATCACTTTTTTATATAAACCACTTTCAACTGCTTCTTTGGCTTTTTCTTCTAAATCTTTCATATCAGAATGATTGACTCTAATAATTTTTGCGCCAGATAAGCGACAACCATCTATAATTGACGCATGATTTAAACTATCTGAAAGAATCGCATCTTCTTTATTCATAACCGCAGAGATTGCTCCCATGTTACAGTTAAAACCTGATTGAAATGCAATGGCTGCTTCTGTTCCTTTAAATTTAGCAATACGCTCTTCTAATTCTCGGTGAATAGCTAATGTGCCATTAATCGTTCTAACAGCTCCAGCTCCTACTCCATACGTTTCTGTGGCTTCATTTGCCGCTTTTATCATCTCTGGATGTGTGGCAAATCCTAGATAATTATTTGAGGCTAAATTAATTTTTTCTTGACCATTAATTGTAATCATCGGACCATTAGCACCATCTAAAATATCAATCGTTGAGTACAGTCCTTTTGATTTTAAATTATCTAATCCTTCATCTAAAAAACTTTCTAACTTTGGACTCATATAGCTCATAAACAAAAACCTCCAAGTATTTTATATTACCATTATAACTATTTTTTGAAACGCTTTCTACAAAATGGAAAATTCTAGCCAAATTTTCATAAATGTAAGCGATTTTATTAGTGATTACTCAATGTTTTCTCATAATGTATAATTTTATGAGCATCTACTATTCATGGTACAATGCTTAATGTACTATTATAAAAAAGAGGTGCTAGCATGGTTGATTTGATACAAGAGCATTTAGATACGTCAATTGCAATACTGACATTAATTATATCAGCATTAGTAATATTTTTAGGTTTAGGTGATGACAAAAAAAAGAAACAAGAACAATTAAAATTTGTTCTTATATCATACTCCGTTATTATACTTATAATTTTATTTTCTATTAAAATACCTTTGTATATTTTTAATGTAATACTTTTATTCTTTTTTTTAGGCGGATTATCTTATTCTATAAATGATAATTTTGATCTGGAAAAAGAATTAAATATTCCTCAACTTCTATTTTATTCTTCTTTTTCATGGTTTTTTATAACAAATAATTTTTTCCTGTTTTTTAGTATACTAATAATTTATGTATTAAAATTTAATTATTACATATCTTTACTAATTATCAGCATCTCTTTAATTTTACAATATCTCTCTATTGTAAAAGATTATTTTCAAATAAATTCATATGATGAGACGTTTAAACATTTAACTAAAATTAATTTATATGCAAAAAATGATAAGACAGCTAACGACGTCTTTAACAATGATTTCTTTAATGACAAATTACTATTAGTGACTTTTGTTTTATACGTTGAGGACAGATATCTTTTCGATTGAAAACAACATCACATATCAATAAAAAACCTAATAGATTCAAAGAAGGATCCAGTTATTTTTAAAGATAAAATAGTATACGAACAAAAAAATTGGTTAGACAAATACAAACGTGGTTACTCAACAATTGAACAGCAACTTATTCGTCAATTCTCTATCGGTGACAATGCCTATAGATACAAGTATAGACGAAAATTATTCTTTGATTGGATATACACTCCTTTGTTTAGTAAAGCTCTATGTCATAGAAAAAGTCGAGTTTACGGAAAAAAGAGAAAAACTGCAAATAAAGAATTGATCTGGCATTTAAAGATAATGTTTCTCTATAATTATTTTGTTATTGTTTTAGAAAATCCAGATGATAAAAATGAGTTAATAACACGAATGAGCAATCAATCTCGAGTTTCAGTAAATGTTTACAAAAAAATGTTTGAAATATTTGAGAATAGTTCAAAAAAAGATGAAATGAAAGAAAAGATAATAAGTAATCTGAATAAAGAATTTAACTTTTATTAGTAGTTTATTAGGCATTTGACGTATCAATAATTACAAATGGTAAACTATAAGTTGTAAATTTTCTACATACATTTTATTATCTCGTTATTTTTATAGTAAATACAAATACTATATGGACTAATTTCATAATTCATTTTTAATCAACATCAAAAACCCTCTGATTTTGTCAGAGGGTTTTGATTACTCTTCTACCTCAAACTCGCCTTAATAAAACCATTAAACAAGGCTTGTGGTTTTGTTGGACGTGAGATTAATTCTGGGTGAAACTGTGCTGCTACGAAGAATTTTTTATCTGATAATTCCACAATTTCCACTAATTTATTGTCTGGTGAAACACCTGAAAATGTTAAACCTTTTGCCTCAAACATTTCACGATAATCATTATTGAATTCATAACGGTGACGGTGTCTTTCTTCGACCACTTCTTGATTGTTGTAAGCTTCAGCTGTTTTAGTTTCCTTTTTAAGATGGCATGGATATAAGCCTAAACGTAATGTTCCACCTAAGTTTTCAATATTTTCTTGATCTTGCATTAGATCGATAATTTTATGCGCCACGTCAGGTGTTGTCTCTGCTGATGCAGCTCCTTTAAGTCCAACTACATTTCTAGCAAATTCCACACAAGCCATTTGCATGCCTAAGCAAATACCTAAGAATGGCACATCATTTTCACGAGCAAAGCGGATTGCTTCGATTTTCCCCTCTAATCCTCGGTCCCCAAAACCACCAGGTACTAAAATACCATCCACATCTGATAAGTAGTCTGAAACATTATCTGGTGTGATTTCTTCTGCTTGAACCCATTTTATGTCAATGTCTGAATTTGATTCAAAACCAGCATGTTTTAATGCTTCTACTACCGATAGATAAGCGTCTGGTAATTCAACATACTTACCAACCAAAGCTATTTTTACTGATTTTTGTAAATTCAATACCGTGTGCTCTAACTTTTTCCATTCAGTCATATCAGCAGCAGGTGCCTCAATTTTTAAATGATCACAGACAATTTGATCCATATTTTGTGCTTGTAAGTTTAAAGGAATTGAGTACAATGTATCCACATCACGAGATTCAATCACGGCTTCTTTTGGCACATCACAAAATTGGGCTAATTTTTCTTTGGTTCCTTCTGAAACTTCTTGTTCTGTTCTAATCACTAAAATATTAGGTTGAATTCCTAAGCTTCTTAACTCTTTCACACTATGTTGGGTTGGTTTTGTTTTCATCTCACCTGCTGCTTTTAAATAGGGAATTAAGGTTGTATGAATATACATCACATTTTCAGGACCTACATCTGATTTAATTTGACGTAATGCTTCTAAAAATGGCAGTGATTCAATATCTCCCACTGTTCCCCCAACTTCTGTAATGATGATATCAGAGTCTGTCGTACTCGCAGCACGCATTATTTTGTCTTTAATTTCATTGGTAATATGAGGAATCACTTGGACAGTAGCACCTAAGTACTCGCCTCTTCTTTCTTTTTGTAACACTTCAGAATAAATTTTACCTGTCGTTACATTTGAGTATTTATTTAAATTAATATCAATAAAACGTTCATAATGACCTAAATCTAAATCTGTTTCTGCCCCATCATCTGTTACAAAAACTTCTCCATGTTGATAAGGACTCATTGTTCCCGGGTCAATATTGATATAAGGATCAAATTTTTGAATCGTTACCTTAAGTCCACGATTTTTAAGTAGTCTTCCTAATGATGCTGCGACAATTCCCTTACCGATTGATGACACAACGCCACCTGTTACGAAAATATATTTTGTCATTTGTCTTCCTTCTTTCTTTTCTTTTGGTAAAGCTTTAGAAATAAGAAAAAGCTCCCTTACTCAATAAGAATAAGGGAGCGGATATTTTCGTTAACTTCTTACCCTATTAAAAGGGTGCCCAATAAACACTTTACAATGTTTAGTTTTAGATGTCAATTTTAAAGAAAAAATTTTAGTATTAAAAGAAAAAATTAATAAATGACAAAAGTTTTTTATTAGCTAACCGGTGTCACTTCTTCAATTGTAATATCATCTATCGTTGTCATTGGATTATCACTACTGATGTTTGCCTCAAATGATACTTGATCTCCTTCTTTTAGAAACATGCTATAAACATTATTTGCGGTGCTAATTGTGTAAACTTGCTTATCATCTTCTAACATAAAAGAGACTGTTTCTGTTCCATCAATCACGAGTTTATTCACTCGTTTGACTTTTCCAGTTACTTTTTTAGCATCAGATTTACTTGTATTTTTGTTATTACTTCCTTTTAGGCTCAATTTAACTTTAAATGCTTGTAGCGTTTTCTCGGCGTCATCCCCATCAACTAAAATATCACTATCTGTAGCTGAGATATAAACATAACCTTTAAAAATTCCATTCGTATCAAGCAACGAAACAATCCAAGTTGGCATTCCCTCGATATTATAAAGAATTGGCATTTTGGCTTCCCATTTTTTTTCAGGATAAATTTTTTCAGCAATTTGAATCGCTCCATCACTGTCCATCATGCCTTTTTTATCACGATAGAACTCCATAACTCCTGTTCTAGCATTAATTAAACTGTAACCTAAAGCACTATCTTGTTTTTCATCATCACTGGTAAAATCAGTAAAATAGAGTAATTCACCATTTTTTGACATTAGTGGTGTGACAGCTCCAGAGGAATAAATTCCATTAGATGTTGGTTGTTTGACATCATCTTTAGCAAAAAGACTATTCCACCAACCCTTACCATATTTACCATAATAGCTGTTCATACTGCTTGCTACAGAACTTGTAATGGGTGCATCAATTTCTTTAGGAACATCTTTTAAATTATAAATTTTAGTTTCACCTGTCTCCGCGTTTAAAACAGCTGTTTGAAATTTATCGTAACGTTTTTTACCACTAATACCGTATTCTTTATAAAGTGTTTGAACATAGTACGGTGTACCATCTTCACCTATTTCTAAATTCACCACACCAGTTCTTGCTAAATTGGATGATTTAGAATAAATTTTACGTTCAGCATCTTGCCATAAATAACCACTTGGAACATACTTCATTTTCTTTTCAATAAATTCTGGTTGTGCATTAATATTGGTTGCACTAATTTTAAAATAACCCGGAACTTGTTTAAATCGATTCCATTTCCAAACACTTCTATACTCCAAAGCTGAAACATAAACATACTCATCATCAATCATTTGTGCGGTTGTTGTTCCCAACTCATACGCACTATAATTTGGTACACTACTCATCATTTTTTGCATTTTATTGCGGGCACTTTTAGTTGACATCGCAATGGGTGTTTCTTTAGTTGACTTTAACTCCTCTGTTTCAGTGACTTTCTTCACTGAAATAGTTTCATAAATCTCATCTGTACTTAGAATACGACCCACTGGAATAATAATAAAATATGCCATCGCTAAAAGAATAGCAATAACCATGCTATTTTTAACTATTTTAGGTGAGTTAAAAGAAATTTGTGTTCCTCTTTTACCTTTAGAACCAGATAGCTTCGTTGTTGTCCCTGTCATAAATAATACAAAAAACATTCCGATCAAAAATGACACAATGTTATTAAATAATAAACTACTTAACGATTGTGCTGGTAAAGAAAAATAAACGTAAATAAAACTCACTACTAAATAAAAAAGACTTATTATAGCCGATTTCTTTAGGATACTCTTCTTATTTTTCGTCACAACAATTCCTAAAATAATTGCTATGAAAAAACCAATTCCAAATTTTAATGTTGCTGTGATTAACCCGATACCTAACATTATCTTTCCTCCTAAAAATTTACCAATTATTTTTTTGAAACCTATTTATTCTTATGCTATATATTCTCCATCTATGGTACACTTTAGTCAACAAATTTTTAACAGAAAGGGTTATTAATATGAACATAATTACTGAAAGACTTATTTTAAGACCTATCATTCAAGAAGATATGCTTGATTATTTTGAGTTTTATTCCGATGAAGAAAATTGCCGTTATCTTCTGAACGAACCCTGGAACAAAGACAATATGGAGGATAACTTTAAACCAAAATTAGAAAATAAAAGCTTTCTTAAAAGAAGCTCTACACTGCTCTCGGTTGTTTTCAAAAACAAAGCAATCGGTGAAATATCAATTATTTCATGTGATATGAAAGATACAATTGAGATAGGCTATGTTTTCAATTCTGACTATGCTCATCAAGGCTTTGCTCTTGAAGCATTAACAGCTACTTTTGACTACCTCTTTTTAAATAAAGAAACCCACCGAATCTACGCCGATGTAGATGCTCGGAATTTTAAATCTACTCGCCTTTGCGAAAACCTATCAATGAGAAAAGAAGCTCATCATCTTGAAGATTACTGGAACAAAGGTGAATGGACAGATAGTTTGATTTTTGCTATTTTGAAAAGAGAATGGCTTGCTGATAAAAAATAAAACAAAAAAGGAGGTTAGAATGGCGCTTTTACAAGTTCCACTCTAGCCTCTTATTTTTATAACATTTTAATATTTTTTTACATATGAATCGGTAAGCCTAATGCTAATTCAGCAGCATCCATTGTTACTTCAGCTAATGAAGGATGAGAATGAATTGTCAACGCAATATCTTCTGCGTTCATGCCAGCTTCAACAGCTAACGTTAATTCAGCAATCACATCACTTGCACTAACACCAGCAACTTGTGCCCCAACTAAAACATTATCTTCTTTAGTTGTTACTAAGCGCACGAAACCTTCCATTTTATCAAGAGAGATGGCACGGCCATTTCCACCCAATGGGAATTTATAAGCTTTAACATCTAAGCCAGCTTCTTTAGCTTCTTTTTCAGTATAGCCAACTGTTGCAAGTTCTGGATCTGTGAAGGCTACGGCAGGCATTGCTACGTAATCTACAGCCACTGCTTTACCAGAAATAGCTTCAGCAGCAATTTTAGCTTCATAACTTGCTTTATGAGCTAAGGCAGCTCCAGCAACGATATCACCAATTGCCCAAACACTTTTCACGTTAGTACGTCCTTGGTTATCAACTTTAACTAATCCACGATCAGTCATGTCAATCCCTAAGATTTCTAAACCTAAATCATCCGTGTTAGGACGACGGCCAACAGTTACCATAACGTAATCTGCTTCGATTACTTCTTCTTTACCGTTAGCTTCATACTTAACAGTTACGCTGTCCCCATTATCAATCGCTTCTTTAGCCATTGCTTTAGTTACAACAGTAATGCCTTTTGATTTAAAGTCTTTTTCAACTAATTTCACCATATCTTTTTCAAATGTTGGTAAAATTTGAGGAGAACCTTCTAAAATAGTTACTTCTGAACCTAAGTTAGCATAAGCACTACCTAGTTCAGCCCCAATAACGCCACCACCAACGATGATAAGTTTTTTAGGTACTTCAGTTAAGTTTAAACCTCCAGTTGAATCAATGATACGTTTGCCAAATTTGAAACCTTTGATTTCAATTGGGCGAGAACCAGTTGCTACAATCGCATTATTGAATGAATAAGTTTGAGCACTTTCTTCAGTCATCACACGTAATGTATTTTCATCAACGAAGAATGCTTCACCTTCGATAACTTCAACTTTGTTCTTTTTAAGTAAGAATTTAACGCCTGAAGTTAATTTGTTAACCACACCGTTTTCTTTCCACTCTTGAGTTTTAGCAAAATCTAATGTTACGTTTTCAGATGTAATACCAAATGTTTCAGCATGTTTAGCTTCGTGGAATCTATGTCCAGCATTAATTAGGGCTTTTGAAGGAATACAGCCGACGTTTAAACAAACGCCACCGATGTATTCACGTTCAATGATAGCAACCTTTTGACCCATTTGAGCGGCACGAATGGCTGCTACGTATCCTCCAGGTCCAGCTCCAATAACTACTGTATCTAATTCTACTGCGAAATCTCCTACTACCATGTTCGTCTCACCCTATCCTTCCATTAATAATAATTCTGGATTAGCTAATAAACGTTTAATGTTATTCATAGCTTTTTGAGCAGTTGCTCCATCGACAATACGGTGATCAAAACTTAATGATAATTTCATCATACGGCCAACAGCTAATTCACCATCTGAATTAACAACTGGTTGTTGTGTAATTGTACCGACACCTAAGATAGCTACTTCTGGGTAGTTAATAACTGGTGTAAACCAACCACCACCAACAGAACCGATGTTACTGATTGTGACAGTTCCACCACGCATGTCAGCTGCTGTTAATTTACCTTCGATTGCAAGAGCTGCTTTTGCATTGATTTCATCAGCAATATCAAACATACTCTTAGTGTTAGCGTCTTTAACGTTTGGTACATATAAACCATGATCTGTATCAGTTGCGATACCGATATTGAAGTAGTTTTTGTAAACAACTTCATCCGTTGTATCATCAATTGATGCGTTCATGATTGGGAATTCTTTCATAGTAGCTGTTAATGCTTTAACAACGTATGGTAAGAATGTTAATTTAGTATTTCTTGTTGCTGCAACGTCTTTAAATTTCTTACGGTGATCCCATAAATCAGAAACTTCTACATCGTCATGTAATGTTACGTGAGGTGCAGTGTGTTTACTGTTAACCATAGCTTTAGCGATTGCTTTACGAGTTGGTGTCATTTTTTCGCGAACTTCTGCTTCAGGTGTTCCAACGAATGCTACTGGAGCTGCTGCTTTAGCAACTTGTGCTGTAGTAGTTACTGTTGTTGTTGATGAAACAGTTGCTTCAACTGCTGCTACAACTGGTGCGCCACCAAAGTTATCAATATCAGACTTAACAACACGTCCACCTTTTCCAGTGGGTGTTACTAAAGTAATATCCACACCTTTTTCACGAGCGTGTTGACGAACTGAAGGCATAGCTAAAACGCGTTTATTGGGAGTGCCTGTTGGCGTTGTTGATGCAGGAGCTGCTGTTTTAGCAACTGGTGCTGCCGTTGTAGCTGCTGCCACTGGAGCGGCACTATTATGTCCTGGTGCATCGATTTCTACTAACACGTCACCTACGTTAGCTACTGTTCCTTCTGCTACAACGATGCTTACGACTTTACCTGTTACAGGAGAAGGGATTTCTTCTACTGATTTGTCATTTTGAACTTCTAACATTGTATCGTCTTCGTTGATTGTGTCTCCTGCTTTAACGAACCATTTTACGATTTCGCCTTCTGCAATACCTTCACCAATATCTGG
>CAUQFM010000067.1:0-12702 GCA_963517295.1 uncultured Vagococcus sp. | reverse complement strand
ATAGTTTTGTCATAAACTTCATTTTTTGAATTTTAAATTGACTCATTAACTAGCCTGTCTCTACTTATTTAATAGTATAACTTGCTTCCTATATTTCTCCGTGATAGAGTAGTTTTAAGATTATTAAGGAGGGCTTTCACCTATGATACGTTTAGCAGAACCTAAAGATGCTAATGAAGTAATGGATTTGGTTATGATCGTTTTAAGAGACATGGAATTAGAAGTTTTTAATAAGTTAGCCGAAGATAAGGTTAAAGAATTACTTATTAAAGCTTTCATCAAAGAACCAGATTATAGATACGGTTTTAACAATGCTATTGTTAAAGAAATTGATGGACAAGTTGCTGGTGTTGCGTTTGGATATCCAGATCATTTGGAAAAAAATATTGATGATGCTTTCATCAACCTACTATTAAAGCATGATTTATCTGAAGAATATAAACTATTCCATGACGAAGAAACCTTCAAAAATGAGTGGTACTTAGATACTCTTGTTACTTCTCCTGATTTCAGAGGAAGAGGCGTTGCTAGAGAGCTTCTAGATTCGTTACCTAACTTAGCAAAAACACACAACCGTACAACATTAGGTTTAAATGTTGATACTGTTAATGAAAGTGCTAGAAGAATTTATCTAAATAATGGTTTTGAAAAAGTTGGTGAAATTGAAATTTCTAATCACAACTATGATCACTTACAAAAATTTATTGGTTAATGATATCGGAGTAACAAAAGAATGCGTTTATTCTTTTGTTACTCTTTTTTCATCGATTCACTTGCATTTATCCTTATTTTGTTCTATACTAAACACATGAAGATATATTCATATGACAATTTAAACATACTTTAAAAGGAGGAGTTTTTTATGGAACAATCACTTACTAATGATAAAAAACACACTGAACACAATCATGATCATAACCACGATCAAGGACACGATCACGATCATAGCGGACATGACCATGAGCATGACCACGGAAAATTGCCAGTCATCTTATTCTTTATTGGGTTAGCAACTTACATTGCTAGTCTGTTCACACCAAATGGTATGCTACAAAATATCTTAGCTACTTTAACCATTTTTATGTCTGGCTATCATATTATTATTGAGGGATTTGAAGATACGATTACTCAAACAAAAGCCAATCGTAAATTCACACCTAATGTTCATATCCTAATGACACTCGCTGCATTTGGCGCTGCTATTATTGGTGACTTTAAGGAAGGTGCTTTACTTATCGTTATTTTTGCTGGTGCTCACTTCTTAGAAGATTATGCTGAAGGTAAAAGTAAACGTGAAATTACTAATTTAATGAAAATGAACCCAACTGAAGCTCGTTTAATCAAAGCTGACGGTTCTACTGAAATTGTCGATGTTTCGACATTAAAAATCGGCGATCAATTAAAAATTTTAAACGGTGACCAAATCCCGACAGATGGTCGTATTATTTCTGGCTATACTTCTATTGATGAAGCTTCTATTAATGGTGAAAGTGTTCCTGCTGAAAAAACAGTTGGGGATGATGTTTACGGAAGTACTATTAATGGTAATGGCATGATCACTATTGAAGTCACTAAAGAAAGTTCTGATACTGTTTTTGCTAAAATTTTACAACTTGTTAATCAATCACAGTCAAATTTTTCTAAAAAAGCAACTAAAATCAAACGGTTAGAACCTAAATATGTGACTGCTGTTATGATTATTGTGACACTTTACATTCTTGCTATGCCACTTATTTTCGGGGCTACTTGGTATGATAGCTTTTATAAAGGAATGGTCTTTCTTACTGTAGCTTCTCCATGTGCCTTGGCAGCCAGTGATGTTCCTGCTACATTATCAGGAATTTCCAACTTAGCTAAACGTGGTGTTTTATTTAAAGGCGGTTCATTCCTTTCGAACTTAGAAGGTATTCGTGCCATTGCTTTTGATAAAACAGGTACTTTAACTGAAGGTAAACCAAAAGTAACTGATGTGTTCTTTACAGTTGAAAATGAAAATAATTCAGCTAATTACTTAAATATTGTTGCAGCTATGGAAAAACAAGCGAATCATCCATTAGCTAATGCTATTTTATCTCATATTAATGTCACTGAAGTTATTGATCTTGATATTGAAAACCAAATTGGAAAAGGACTTGTTTCCACTTATAAGGGAATTACTTATCGAATTGGTAAACCTGCACAATTTACAAAAGTTGATAGTAAAATTGAACAACTTAATCATACTTATTCAGAACAAGGTAAAACAGTTGTTTACTTCTCTGAAAACGAAATGGTTGTTGGTTTAATCGCTATGATGGATTTACCAAATGAAAATTCTAAAGAAGTTATTTCTTATCTTAAATCTCAAGGTATTCACACGACAATGATTACTGGTGATGCTGAAAAAACTGGTCGCGCTGTTGCTAATCAACTTGGTATGGATGAAGTCATCGGAAATGTCTTACCTGAAAATAAATCAGCAATCATTGAAGAGTTAGAGAAAAAATATGGTTCTACTGCAATGGTTGGTGATGGTGTCAATGATGCTCCTGCTCTTGTTAAAGCCGATGTTGGGATTGCTATGGGTGAAGGGACAGATATCGCCATTGACGTAGCTGATGTTGTTCTAATGAAAAATGATTTAACTAAATTAAGTTATGCTCACAAAATTTCTAAACGTTTGGACAAAGTCGTTATGCAAAATATCACTTTCTCTATGTTCATCGTTGTCTTACTTGTCATCTTAAATGTGATGGGCAAAATGAACTTACCTCTTGGTATTATCGCCCATGAGGGTAGCACATTAATCGTTTTATTCAATGGATTAAGATTATTAAAACCTTTAAAAGAATAGAACTATCAAAAAGAAGCTGATCAATAAAATGATCAGCTTCTTTTTAGTTTCACCAATATTAATTAAGTTAATATCTAACGTCATCTGCATTGTTCATTGAAAAAACAATGAGCATACTACTAGTTTTGTATTATCTGTAACTCTTTTGTTGAAAATACCGGGTTCAACTTACTCTTAAGTGCTTCTGATTATTCAAATGTTAAGGTTTGTTTTTTCTCTGCTGCATCAAACATCACTTCAATTAATCGTAACACACGATACACTTCTTCATTTTTGACAATCGGTTCAGCATTATTTCTAATAACTTCATAAAAATTATGATAGAAATTATCAAAATCTGCTGGAACTTCAGTGATATCAAATGTTGTTGTTGCCTCTTCTGATGGTGGTGCCATCGTTTTTGTTAAACCTTGTCCAGCTTGGATCGGTACCAGATTATGATGATCAATGGTACCTGTCTGTTTGACAATTTTTCCAGATAAATCCCAATCATCTATCACTGCTCCACCTTCAAAACCACGAACATACCATCTTGGTAATTTAACAAAGTTAGTTGTTCCCACTTCGATAATTGCTTTAACACCGTTTTCAAAGGTTAGATAACTAATAAAACCATCATCCACTTCATCCCCCAAAACATAACTCAAGTCACAAGAGACTGTTTTTAATTTACTATCGATCATAAATAACATTTGATCTAATAAATGAACGCCCCAATCAAGCACCATTCCACCGCCATGTTGTTTCAAATGGCGCCAATCACCTGGAATACCGTTTGCTCCTTGAACACGAGATTCAATTTGAAATAAGTTACCGATTTGATGTGATTTATATAAATCACGAATGATTAAGAAATCATTGTCCCATCGTCTATTTTGATGCACCATAAAGGTTTTATTTTCAACTTTAGAAATAGCTATCACTTCTTCTAACTCAGCAGTGTTCATCATTACTGGTTTTTCACAGACAACATGTTTACCAGCTTTCATTGCTTTAATAGCTAGTTCTTTGTGACTATCATTAGGTGTCGCAATTAAAACAGCTTCCACCATTTTATCTGCTAGTACACTTTCTAATGTTTCATATATTTTAAATTTATTTTCTTTGGCTAAATCAAGACGAGTTGGATCAATGTCATAAACACCGACCACTTTTACACCATTTGATTCTTGAATTAAATCTTTAGCATGGTAACTCCCCATACCTCCATAGCCAATAACGACGAAGTTTATTAAATCCATTGTTCTCCTCCTTATCTTAAGCCCACCACATACCACCAGGTTGGTCTTTGATCATAATTGATTTCAAGTTAGTTACTGCACGGTCAAATCCTTCATCAATCGACATAATCGGATCTTCATGCTCAATACTTAAAACATAGTCGTAACCATATAAACGAAGCGCACTAATAATATCAGACCATTCTTGAATACTGTGACCACAACCAACAGATCTAAAGGTCCAAGCACGTGTTTGAACATCGCTATATGGCTGCATATCTGTTAATCCATGCATATTAATATTGTCTTGATCTAAATACGTATCTTTAGCATGGAAATGATTGATTGCATTTTCTTTACCTAAAATTTTAATCGCTCCAACTGGGTCGATTCCTTGCCACCATAGATGAGATGGATCTAAATTACAGCCGATATTTTTCCCAGCTGCATCTCTTAATTTAAGCATAGTATATGGTGTATGCGCTAAGAAACCACCGTGTAACTCAATCCCAATTTTAACACCAGCTGCATCACACTCTTGATTAATTTCTTTCCAATAAGGAATTAGTTTTTTCTCCCATTGATAGTTATAAATATCAGTGTAGTCTGTAGGCCAAGGTAAAACAGGCCAGTTAACGCTTGTGTCTGTTTCATTACCACCAGCAACACCTGAAAAGCCATTAACAATCGGAACATTCATCATTGAAGCTAATTTGATTGTTTTACGTAATAACTCATCCGCTTCAGTTGCTTCAGCTTTGTTTGGAGAAATTGGATTATGATGGGCACTAAAAGCACTAATTTCTAAGCCTTTATCTTGTAGTTTTGCTAAATATTCTTTTCTAGCGTCCCCACTTGCTAGTAATTTATCAATATCACAATGAGCTGTACCTGGAGATCCTCCTGTACCAATTTCTACTGTTTGCAATCCTCTTTTAGCAACTTCTTCAATCATTTCATCAAAACTTAAATTGTTAAATAATGGAGTAAAAACGCCTAATTTCATCTCATCCAATCCTCTCTAGTTTAATTTACTTAATGTTTCTATATTTACTTTAGCACTTTCCATTGGTGTTAGTGATTGGAAGGCTTCCTGTTCAATGACCACCCATTCTAACTTAGCTTCCTTCGCCCAATTCAGATATGACTCGATTGGAAGAATGCCTTTCCCAATTTCAGTACTTTCTTTTTCATCATTAATCGTCAGCATATCTTTAATATGCAACCAACTGATATTTTTTTTATGTTTTTCTAACCAAGGAATCACATCTATTCCCGCATAAGATAACCAATAAGTATCAACTTCTAGCTGAATATCTGGAATCATCTCAATCATTTTTTCTAAAATATTCACATTGGGTATATCCATTATTTCATGCGCGTGATTATGATAACCTAGAACTAAATTTTCTTGTTTAAGTTTTTCAGATAATTCTTTTAATTGCTTAATTTTAACTTCCCATTCTTCTATCGAATCTGCACCAATATGCGGAACAATTACTGAATGATTACTGATTGCTTTTTCAAAAGCGACAACTTCTTCAAAGTTTTCTTTTAATGGATCAAAACCAACATGTGAACCTGACACTTTTAAAGAAATATCTTGTAATTTTTGATGTAAATCTGAAGCTTTCAAATCATAATAACCTGCAAACTCCACTCCGTCATAGCCAAAATTTTTAACTTTTTCTAAAACTTCTTCAAAATTTTCAGCACAGGCATCTTGAACACTCCACAGTTGTAAACTAATTAATGGTTTCATTATTATGAACTCCTATTTCTATAATTTCTCTAATGGTTGATGATTACCGTAAGTTGGATACGTATTATCCGTTGGTGTTGCCCATCTTACAGCATTTTTAATCACTCGTTGAACTTTTGGATGATAATAAGAAGGATACGTTTCATGTCCTGGTTGGAAATAGAAAATCTTTCCATTTCCACGGCGATACGTACACCCACCACGGAACACTTCTCCCCCTTGATACCAATTAATAAAAATCAATTCTTCTGGAGTTGGAATATCAAAATGCTCACCGTACATTTCTTCTTTTTCAAGTTCAATGTACTCACCAATTCCTTCAACAATTGGGTGACTTGGATTAACATTCCAAATACGACATTTTTCATCTGCCTCACGCCACTTCAAATCACATGTTGTTCCCATTAATTTTACAAATATTTTAGACATATGCCCTGAATGTAGAACAATCAAACCCATTCCTTGCAAGACACGTTCATGTACACGGTTGACGATTTCCTCTGAAACTTCATCATGAGCAATATGTCCCCACCAGATTAAAACATCTGTATCATTTAAAATTTCCTCTGTTAAACCATGCTCCTCTTCATCAAGAGTTGCTGTTCTCACCTGAAAATCTTCTTGTAAGAAATTTTTTAATTGTTCATGAATACCTTCCGGATAAACTTCACGAACTTTTTCATCTGTCTTTTCATGACGGTATTCATTCCATACAGTGACATTAATCATTTTCCACACTCCTATTTATTTAAAAATACTGGTTCGCCAAGCTCTGATGATTTATAAATAGCTTCTAATATTTCAGTTACGACAAGCGCTTGCTCTGGTTTTACAACTGGTTCTGTGTCATTAATAATCGCATTAACCCAAGATTGCGCTTCTACAACTGCTGGATCTGTTCCGGCACCGTCATAAAAGGCTACGCCACCAGTTTCAAGTTCTATTTTTTTCTGATATAAAAGACCACGATCTTCACCGTTAATTGTTAATCCATCTTTCATATCTGCTCCAGCTTTAGTTCCTGAAAGACTAGTCTTAGCTTCGTCTACATCTAAGCTATTGATGGCCCAACTTGCTTCTAAAGTAATTGAAGCACCATTTTCCATTGTAATAAAACCAAAAGCAGAATCTTCAACTGTGAATTTTTCTGGATCCCATGGTCCCCATGCATTGGCTGCATTTTTAGTTGAAGATAATTTATGATACGCATTTCCGACAACATATTTAGGTTTGTAATTATCCATCATCCATAATGTTAAGTCTAAGGCGTGTGTTCCAATATCAATCAATGGTCCGCCACCTTGAGCTTCTTCATCTAAGAACACACCCCAAGTTGGTACAGCACGACGACGAATAGCGTGAGCTTTCCCAACGTAAATTTCTCCTAAATCACCATCTGAACACGCAGCATGTAAGTACTGTGAATCTGTTCTAAAACGATTTTGATAACCAATTGTTAATTTTTTCCCTGTTTCTTTAGCAGCAGCCAACATTGCTCTTGCTTCTTCACTTGTTTTCGCCATTGGTTTTTCACACATTACGTGTTTATCTGCATGAAGACCAGCAATTGAAATTTCTGCATGTGAGTTGTTTGGTGTACAGACATGAATCACATCGATTGATTTATCCTCTAATAATTCCTTGTAGTCTGTATAAACTACTGCTGTCTCATTTCCAAAATCAGCTTTAGCCTTCACTGCTTTTTCTTTATCAATATCACAAAAAGCGACCATTTCTACTTCTTTTACTTGTTTTAATGCTGGCATATGTTTCCCGTTAGCGATTCCGCCACATCCGATAATCCCAATTTTTAATGTCATAATAAAAACCCCCATCAATGTTTTGTTTGTACGTTCATTCTACAAAACTTTGATAGGGGTTTCTTCCTTGTTTCATGCTTAATTATTCCCGAATATTGCCTTGTGAAATTTAAGGGGCGACATTCCTACTTGTTCCTTAAAAACATGATGAAAAGTCTTCACACTATTAAAGCCTGCTTTCTCTGCTACTTCAATCATCGGGATTTTTTCATGCGAGAGAATATATTTAGCTTGATTAATTCTGTAATCAGTTAAAAACTGCATAAATGTTTGTCCTGTATTTTTTTTGAAAAATCTTGAAAAATAATAGGGACTAAAACCAACTACTTCGGCAATATCATCTAAAGTGATTAACTCCTCATAGTGATTCTCTATGTAGATAAAGATTTCATTTAGCCTTTCCAATGTTTCGTGATTATTAGTAGCATCCACAAAATTAGCTTTTTTATAAATATCTGGTTTGGCTGGAATCTCACGGTAATATATAGTCATTAATCTTAACAAATCACTAATCATCGCATGCTCATAACCAATTTTTAAATGTTTCATCTCTTCAAACAAATCAGCTAGACATACCAATACTTTTTCTTTCACTTCATAAGGCCAATGAACGCTGTGATTTTCTGCCTCTTCAAATAGCTTAACTAATTCTTTATGGCTTTTTTCTTTAAATAAAGTGTCTCTAAATAAACTCAAATCAAATTGAAACACTCTTCTAATACTCCCAGGTGATGCTACAAAATAGTGACTCTCCCCACTGCCGAAGACAAAAATATCTCCTTCATGTACTTGAATAATTTGATCATTGTAACCAATATTTACCGAACCTTTTGTCACATAAATAATTTCGATTTCTTTATGCCAATGAGGTGGAACAATAATTTCACCCTCATTCTCAAATGTTCTAAAAGGAAACGCTAAAGGCCACTCTGGAATTTCTAAATATAAACTCACGATAAGTCCAGTCCCCTTCCTGTGGATTTTTCATGAGTTTAGTATAGCAAATTTATTAAAAAAGCAGTAATATCTTCCTTTATGAAATTACATCTTCTTAAAAATCAAATCATAATGATGAGGAATATAGGAGTGATGAAAAAGGGTTTAGCTCTAAATAATTGGAGCGGCTATTTGAAATCAAACTACATAGATTAGCTATAGATAGGTATAGGTCGACAGTAATTTTATCTCTTTCTGATAAATATCTTTTTTAATTTCTATCTTCCTTAGCATTCTCCGTCAAATTAGATTCTCAAAGAATCCAAACTGTTAAGATAAAAACAACTAAATCAAGCAATAGTAAAGCACCAATTTTTTTCTTAATTCTCAGCACACTCTTTTTTTCAGCTTCTGTTAAATAGCTTAAGGTCCCTTTTCTTTTGAATAAATAGATAGGTAAACCAGATCCACCCTGACTGGACGCTGCAAAAAATGCCCAAAATTTTGGTTTAGTTAATTGTCGACTCATCGCATCAATTAAAACCAATTGATACATATAAAAGGTTAAAAAAAATGCCGTGACAGTAATGATTAACGCTAACAACATTAATAAATAGAAGCTATTCATGATATTCACTCCAAACTGTTAAATTTTTTTAACGATTAGATAAAAAATTCCTGACGAGTTGATTCCAATCAAAGATAATAAAATGTGAAGAAACATTACATTTTTCACAAACATACACGAAACAATCAATACAATATTAATCACTAACAGCGAACAAAACCGTTTAAAAAATTGATTATCTTCAGAAATTTTTTGTAAATGATCCACCATCACACGATCCTCCTTCAATAACTTATCTAAAGAGATTTCATAAATATCACTCAACATGACCAAACTTTTAATATCAGGTAAAGTTCTGCCTGTTTCCCAATTAGAAATAGTTTGTCTTGAAACATGTATTTTCTCGGCAACTTCTTCTTGAGTTAATTGTATTTCTTTTCTTCTGTTCTGTAATCGTTGAGATATTTCCATGATATTCTCCTTTGTTATGATAGATTTAATGTAACTTATTTTTAACTATTCATCCGTCTAAAGTCTTTATAAATCCTATTATATCGAAGTATAAAAGTCTTTTACATCCTTTTTTACACTTAATTTAACAACTAAAAAAGCTTGGTCACTCCCATATTGGAATAACCAAACTCTCACTTGATACGATTTCTTTTTCTCTAATGCCCTTTACGCTTTTCCAATTTTTTTAATTGAGCTTTATCAAACTTCTCTTGTTTCAAGCGTTCTTTTTCAACTTTAGAAGTTTGTTTTCTTTCAATCTTCAAACTGTCTTGAATTTCTCTCATTGCGTCTTGGGATTTGGTCGAAATAGCACCTTGTTTTTTTTGACGATTAATTAATCGTTGCATACGTTTTGGATTTATTTTTTTAGTTTCATCATCTGCTTCGATGATATTGCTAAAACGACTATTTGCCAAAATTGACGTCATTTCCTGGTTGATAAAATCAAGAACTTCCACATCTTTTGGCGCTCTACCAAACATATGCTTATAAACAAGCAACTTATTCCTTTCCTGATATTCAATCAAACCGTACCAAAAACTACCATCAAAATAAATTGTTAATTTCATGATAGCCCTCCTTTATATAAAATTACAATGGACGACCTGGAGGGAAGGATACTAACACTATTAACATGCTTACGGACTACCAACCGTAACGTGATTTTATGTATTTTTAGTATACATCTTGATAATTCATATAGCAAACTGGACATATCCATTATAAAAAGTGATTGTAATTCTTTTACCTATTTATCAAATAGAACTAATTTCCACTCATCGATATCGTTTAATAAAGAATCAGAAAAATTATTTAAGGAGCATTTCTTAATTCCCATGTAATTTCACCATCTGTATAATTACCAAGAGAATTACCAGCAAAAATATCTAGATAAATACCTGATTTTTGACTAAGATCATTCGGTAATAAAGAAACTGTATTAACAATATCATTATTGTCCGCTGTTTTACCGTACTTCTCAATTGGTTGTGAATTTCCAGTCATAATAACAGGTGGTTTTCCTACTTCTGATATGTAATAAATTTCACCTTTCAACTCTTTGTTCGTAGGATCTGTTATATTTTTATTTACCATTTTTTTAGTTTGTTTAGCGTACAGTTCCCAGCCACTTCCTTTACCCTGAGTATTTATAACTTGCATATCAGTAGTATTTTCTTCAGGATTAGTTCCTTTAGAAATTTTAGGACGAACTTCGGAATTTCCAAATACACTTAATTTATGACTACCAAAATCAAAGCTATCCGGATGATTCAAAATAACTAATCCATCGTAGAATATTTCTAAAATAAAATCTTGTGTTGGTACTTTTGATAAGTCAGTGACTACTGTCCCTTTACCATCATCTAACTTAACCACAGTCTTGCTGAAATTATACCCACTAAAAACTTTATCTGTTTCTTTTTTCATAATTGCTGCAAAATTTTCAGTTATATTCACTCGAGATTTTTCATCTTTTAACTCAGGATTTTTGGCAGTATTTATATCTCTAATAAAATTAGTTTCTTTATCTTTATTTGTAATTAGTCGTTTCACAGTCATACCTGCATCTTCAACAACATCCACTGTCACTTCGATTTCTTGAGGTTGTCCAAAGCTTTTACTCTCAGCTATAACTTTAAATATTTTTTTACCTTTCGTAGAAAAAACTGGTTTTGCATCTTTATACGAAACCACAATATCATCAAAATCAAAAATTTTGTTGTAAGCGATATCTACATAATTCTTAGCTTCACCTGCATCCATACCTTTATTAATAGATAAACCATTTTTGGCGGTTACTTTAAAATCTGGCTTATAATCAATTTTTTGCGATGTATTTGTTGCTGGATCTTGTATTTCTGCTGGATCATCAAGATTATGCATTTTAAATTCATTGTAGCCTGCTAAATTAATATTAAAGGCTCCCGCCGTTTTATCATATCTTTTCACAATTTCCTCATTAGAGGTGAAACTGTCAGGAAAAACTGCTTTCTGTTTAATTTGTATTGTATTTTTTTTATCTTTATTATCCCACAAAATTTTATCGTTTAATTTCACAATAATTTTACGTTTTATATTATCGATACTTGCTGTATAAAATTCAGTACCCAAAGGAACAAACGTTTTACCTGGTCCATTATTTATCATAACGGTAAAATTATTCTTAACTTCATTTGAATTTTCTAATGTCATAATTAACGGGTCATAATCTGCTGTAATCGTCAGATAATCTGGTCGATAATCTTCGGCCATTAAAGGTGAGTCTAAAACTTGACTATAAATTGTTTCAAAGTTGAAATCTGATTTTGAAACAGCTTTTTTATTATCTTCTGTTTTAATCCCTACAGCGCTATAAGAAATATCCTCAATATCTGATACTTTTAATTCAATATCTGATCTTCCAACCTCTCCTGGATTTATAGTTTCCGGATCGTATACAAAAGTCCACGAAGGATGTACATTTTTGGCGCTCGTGACTTTACCATTTGCATCTCTTCTCCTAATAGTTTCATTTTTGGGTTGTGATTCATCAAATTTAGGAATAACCGGAACTGCTCCAAATTTACTCCACCCTGGCGGACTTAATTGGTTTGATTGACCTGCATTCGGAAAACCGGTTTCTGAATCTGTTAGTTCACTTACTATTATATTACTTGGTCTTCTTGGTATTTTACCACCGCTATTTGACGTATAATAACCAACATAATATTCTACATTTCGGGTAATACCATCTGGGCCTTTAGCAGTCCCTAAAGCTGGCAAACTATTTTCTTTAAAACTTATACCTTTTGATCCTCCTAATGTTTTCATTTCGGATGATCTATGTATACCGTTAATATCCATATGAATGGAATAAAAACTATTAAATGTCACAGGTTTTGGTTTAGTATTAACATATTCAAACTTTATTCTTCCTTTACCCACACTATTAGAAGTTTCCATCGTCAACTTCATAGGTATTTCAGATCCATCACCTAAACGATACATGCCGTAAATAAGCATTCTTGATTTATCTTTACTTACATAAACTTCTTCAATTCTAGAGTTTG
>CAUQFM010000066.1:0-13307 GCA_963517295.1 uncultured Vagococcus sp. | reverse complement strand
TAGCGCCGATGGTAGTGAAGGGTTTCCCTTTGTGAGAGTAGGACGTCGCCATGCTTGGTTGCAATTATCCGGCATAGCTCAGTTGGTAGTAGCGCATGACTGTTAATCATGATGTCGTAGGTTCGAGTCCTACTGCCGGAGTATTTAAAAGAAAATCATAAATGATTTTCTTTTTTTTTATGTAAAAAAAGCATTGAAATCAATTTGATTTCAATGCTTTTTAGGCTAATTGCTATTTTTCACGAATTACTTCTATCTTATAGCCATCTGGATCAATAATAAAATAATAAGATGGTGGAACGCCAGGTAGATTTTTTAAATCTGTAATGTTAAAGTTAGCGTCTTTATGTTTCTGATGAAGGCCTTCTAGATCATCTGTAGAGATAGCAATATGACCATATCCATTTCCTAAATTATAAGCTTCTGAATTGTAATTGTATGTTAATTCAAGCTCATAGCTATCTCCAGGTAATGTTAAATAAACGAGTGTGAACTCGTGTTCAGGAAAGTCTCTGCGTCTACTCTCTTCAAAGCTAAAAGCCTCTTTATAGAAACTAAGGGAAGCTTCTAGGTCTTTTACACGAACACAAGTATGTGCCATTTTCATATAATAATCATCCTTTCAAACTAATAGCTAAATGATATCATTTATTTTTAACTAACACTAATTATTAACCTGAGTCACTAATAGGTAATACTAAGTATATTATATCTTGATGTATTATTTTTTTATTGTTATGATTATACAAGGCATGTATTATTATTTTGCTTAACATTTGAGAGTGTTCAACGATAAGTATATTATAAATAAAAGATTAGATGGTGTAATTAAATGAAAAAGATTTTAAATCAAGAAACAATTTTATATTTAGTTTTTGGTGTTTTAACTACAATGGTTTATTTTGTTACAAGATTTAGTGTTTTAAATATAACCAATAGTTCGATTTTGGGTGTTATATTTGGACAAATAGCAGCAATTTTATTTGCCTATATAACAAATAAAATTTTTGTTTTTAAGGATAAAAGATGGTCACTAGTAACTGTATTGAAGCAACTAGCTGGTTTTGTTGTTGGCAGATTATTTGTTTTTGTATTAGATATTGGAATTACATATTTAGCTGTTGAAAAATTCTCGGATTTTTTTATTAATATGTTATTTTTAAATAAAATAAATTATAATTTTTTATTATTTAATAATCCTTTCTTTAACAAGTTTATAGGAACTCCGGAGTTGTTAAATGAATTTATTTTTGCTCTAATTGTCCAAGTTTTAGCAATTGTTATTAATTACATTATTTCAAAAAAAGCAGTTTTCAAAAAAGACTAACTTAAATGAGTGTATTCTAAAAAAACATTAATCACTAAAATTAGTAAATAATTTTGTGATTAATGTTTTTTAATTATTATAAAAGGCCAATGAAATAGTTAAATCATAGTTAATGAAATCTTTTATAATTTTAATTTGTTCTTCTTTGTTACGATAGACGCGCTTATAAGTGCCGCCTAGAATAGTTGGGAAAACTTGGATATTATCGTATTTTTTTAAAAGAAGGTCAGCTTTATAACTGTCTTCTAGTGCAATAAAACCAAGCATCATTTCTTCTTGTGCATCACGAGTAATTCCAAGGAAAATACCAATTCTATTATGGTCTGAAGCTGGATCATAAAGTAATTTTGCGTAGGTATTTGGAATAAGATTATCGTATAATTCAAAAATATTTCGCTCTTCGTATTCTTCAAAGTGATTAATTAAATCTTCATTTGAAACGCCAGCATAGTATGTAGTGAATAAATTATTATCTTTAAGTTGCTGGATTGTTTCAAAAAGTAGCTGTTGTTTTTCACCACTATACAATAAATTTATTTTAGTATGAAGGTATTCTTTGTTTCGAATAGAAGATATTCTGTGAATTTCATCAGATGAACCATGATTTTCACTTGTTTTCTTTCTTTCTCTCATGGCTGTTTCTAAATGATAATGTTCTTTTTTCTTGCGTCGTTTTTTACGTCGTTTTTTATTGTCTAGAACTTCATAATATTCTTCATCTTCATCGTAGCTAATTGTTTTTGTTGTCCGTGATTTTAAACGATTAATTTGCTGATCAGCACGTGTATACATTTTTTTAAATTCTACACGATATAATAAAATTGCTGCTAAAAATAGTGCAATGCTGGAAATAATTAAGTATAAGTACCAAAAAATAGAATCTGTATAGGTTAAATATAGGGCAACTAACCAAAAAACGAATACAACTCCTCCAATAACTTTTAAATTTTTCATAATTTTAATAGCCCATCCAATCAAACTTTTTATATATATCTATTTAACCATAACTTGTTCATTAAAACAATGTAACGTAAAGAATATGGTCAGTAAAATTAATGATTTATGTAGTGAAAAATGATACGAAAATCTGTATAATAGAAAGAAGTGATGTTATAGGAGAGGGGAAACCAGATTGAAAGATAATAGTATTTATGCAGTTGTTGATATAGAAACGACGGGTACCAATCCAGAGACTGATAAAATAATTCAGTTTGCTTGTGTTTTTGTTCAAGATTGGAAAATTATCAATTATTTCTCCACTGATATAAACCCTCTAAAATCAATTCCAAAAAATATAGAAATTCTTACAGGAATTAATAATGAGCAAGTTGCAAAGGCTCCTTATTTTGAAGATATAGCTTCTACAGTTATTCAAATTCTTTCGGATTGCTACTTTGTTGCCCATAATGTTTATTTTGATTATTCTTTTTTAAATAGTGAGTTGCGAAGAGCGGGTGAAAATGAATTAGATTTAGAATGTTTAGATACTGTGGAACTTTCTCAAATTATGTTTCCGAGTTCTTTAGGATTTAGAGTGAAGGATTTAGCAGATTATTTGAATTTAAATCATGATAATCCGCATCAAGCATTAAGTGATGCTTATGTTACGGCTGAAATTTTTATCCAACTTATCAAAAAATTAGAAACACTTCCTTATGTAACTATTAGTAAAATGGCAGATTTATCTTATGCATTAGGTGTGGATAATTCAAGTGTTTTTTTGCAAGCTTTACTGAACAAAGAAAAGATATTAAATAATAATAAGGGGTTAAATGAATTAAAAACTATCGAGTGCATTGCTCTTAAGGAAAAAAAATATCAATTTAGAGAAAAAGAGAAGGTAACGCTAGACGACTACCCTGTTGGCCAGATAAATAAGGAAAAAAAATTGAGTCAAGAGTATAGTTATAGAAACTCTCAAAATCAGATGATGGATGAAATTTATCGTTTTATCTCAGATGGTGTGGAGGTAAATAAAAATTTGATTGTTGAGGCTAGTACGGGTAGTGGTAAGTCATTAGGCTACTTGCTACCTTTAAGTTATTTGGATCAAAGGAAACGTCCTTTTATCATTTCTACTAGTACTATTCTACTTCAAGAACAATTAGTTGAAAAATCTTTAAATCACCTAAAAGAAATTACTGGTATTAATTTGTTTGGAATGATTTTAAAAAGTAGTCAACATTACATCGATTTAGAGAAATTTTATAAAACGTTATATCATCATAGCGAACCACAAAAACAGTATGCATTAAATCAGATGGCTACGTTAACTTGGTTAACAGAAACTGAGACAGGCGATTTAGATGAAATTAATTTAAATAAAAAACATATTTTCTTTGATCATGTAAAACATCGAGGAGTGACTTCACTCAATCGGAAATCTATTTTTTTCAATGAAGACTTTATGTGTTACCTTGAGGAAAAAAAAGTTAATGCGGATATTATTATAGTGAATCATGCTTTCTTGTGTGAAGAAAATCAAAGAGAAATTCCGTTAATTCCTAAAGCTGAAATTCTAGTCGTAGATGAAGCACACAAGTTAGTTTATAATCTGGAAAATCAGATAACAGATGAGATTTCATTTAATTTTGGTTTTTCTTTATTGAAAAAATTAAGAGAACACGAGGATATCTATAAAAGTTTAGAAAATATAAAAGATAACTCGTTGAATCAGTCGGTTGATTTAATTAGCTCTTTCTGTCTAGATGCGAAAGAAGATTTACAATGGTTTGAGGAGTTTATTATTAGTAGGGTTAATCTAAATGAAAATAATGCAGAGATATTGTGGGAACAATTAGATGATATTAATGATTGGCCTCTTGCGATGCGTAAAAATTTAAAAGAATTATTAACAATTTTGAGTGAAATAAACCAAATTAAAATTAATTTTAAAGAAAAAATATCTAATCACTTAATGGAACTTGTTTCAGATAATTATTTTTATGTGATAGATTATCTTATTTTATTAGATAAATTTAGCCAGTGGAGTGAAAACTTTATTGAGTACTTTAAATTTTATGAGGATAACACTTCGAGATGGCTCACTTTAAAAAGAAATCATTTGATCTTAAAAAAAGTTGATTTTTCTAAATTGACGGTAGCAACTACACACTGGTATAAAAATGTTAACAAAATAATTTATACTAGTGGAACGCTCCAATTAGATTCGGATTCTAATTATTTTGAACAACAACTTGGTATACCGAATGCTCAGAAATTAAAAACAGAGGATTCTTTTGATTATAAAAAACAAGCAAAATTATTAGTTGTTAAAAATGAGCAGGTTGATTTGTCTAAAACTAATGAATATGCAGAATATATTGCACAAATAATTATGGATAATTATGAGATAGGAAAAAAATCAATGTTAATTTTATTTACGTCTCATAAATTATTAAAAAAAGTTTATCAAAAGCTAACAGGATTTTTTAATCATCAAGAAGCAGAACTTTTAGCACAAGGAATCACTGGAACAAAAGAAAAAATAATCAAACGTTTTTCAAAAAATAATGGTGGGATTATTTTAGGTGCGAATAGTTTTTGGGAAGGGATTGATCTTTCATTTCCAGAACTTGACTTAATTATTATGACTAAACTTCCTTTTGATCCTCCTAAAAGACCCATAGTTGAAGCGAAGTATCATTATATAGATCAGCAAGGTGGCAATTCTTTTTATGATGAAGCCATTCCTCAAGCTGGTATGAGATTAAGACAAGGTTTAGGTCGGTTGTTAAGGTTTGAAAAGGATCGAGGAATTATTATATTATTAGATGATAGATTACTTAATTCTAATTATAGTTCTAAACTGTTATCTTTTTTGCCTAACAACCTACCAATTAGTGAAGTTTTAAAAAAAGATTTAACCAAGCAAGTGGCAGATTTTTTTACATTAAATGAATGAAAATTTGACTAAAAGTTGCTATAATAGGTCCAATGAAATGAGGGATAATGAGTGAGTAAAAAACGCAATCGACAGTTAAAGTTAGTAACATTGTCGTTGATTCTATTTTTAGTATTGTTGGGAATTATTCTCTTTCAATCTAGTAGTCCAATGCGCAAAGCAAAAAATCAAGCAATCAAGATTTCAGAAGAAGTCGCTAATATATCTAAAGTAGAAGATTTTTATTGGTTTACTAGAGATAAAACTTATTTTACAGTAGTGGGAACTGATGATAAAAATGAGGAAAAAATAGTGTTATTACCTCAAGATGGGTCAGAAGCACTTGTGATGAATCAAAAAGATGGACTCACAGGGGACGATGCGATTCAAGTTGTATTAGATACAAAGGAAACCAAAAAAATCAAAAAAATATCATTAGGAATGTATGATAAAAAGCCTGTTTGGGAAGTAGTAGCTATTGCTAAGGATAATAGTCTGAGTTATTATCTGATTGATTTCAAAGAAGGAAAAATGACGAATAAAATGACTGATATATAATGAGGAGGAGCAGTTATGGAGCTATCAAATAGAGTGGTAAAATTAAAGCCTTCCGCAACTTTAACTGCTGAAGCTAAAGTGAAAGTTTTAAAAGAGCAAGGAATAGACGTACTTAGCTTAACTTTAGGCGAACCAGATTTTTCGACACCTAAAAATATACAACAAGCTGCGATTAATTCAATTGAAACAGGTCAAGCCAGCTTTTACACCCCTGTCCAAGGTACGAGTGAATTAATTGAAGCAGTTATCGAAAGAACTAAAAGTGATTACGGCATAACCTATCAGTCAAATGAGGTGATATTTGGAACAGGGGCAAAATTTATTCTATATACTTTATTCCAAACTATTTTAAATAAGGGAGATGAAGTTATTATCCCTGTTCCTTATTGGGTTAGTTACTCAGCTCAAGTAGAATTAGCGGAAGGTGTACCTGTTTTTGTTGAAGGGGATCAAACAAATCACTTTAAAGTTACGGTGGCAGATTTAGAAAAAAGTGTCACAAGTAAGACAAAAGCTTTTATTTTAAATTCTCCTTGTAATCCAACGGGTGCCATTTATTCTAAGGAAGAGTTGGAAAAAATTGGTGAATGGGCAATTAAACATAATATTTTAATAGTTGCCGATGATATTTATGGCAAACTAGTTTATAATGGGAATGTCTTTACGCCAATTGCCACGTTGTCTGAAGAATTAAAAAAGCAGACAATTGTGATTAATGGAGTATCTAAAAGTTATGCAATGACCGGCTGGCGAATTGGTTATGCTTTGGGAGATAGCCAAATAATTTCACAAATGATTAAGATTGCCTCTCAAGCAACAAGTAATCCATCAGCAGTGAGCCAATATGCGGCAATTGAGGCTTTAAAAGGAGATCAAACACAAGTAGAAATCATGCGACAAGTATTTGAAGAACGCTTGAATCATGTCTATAAACGAGTGTCAGAGATACCGGGTTTTAAAGTAGATAAACCACATGGTGCTTTTTATCTATATCCTGATATTTCAGAGTGTATGGCTACTTGCGGTTATACTGATGTAGACATATGGGTGAATGATTTACTAGAAGAAGCACATGTAGCAGTTGTTACGGGAGCTGGATTTGGAACTAAAAATCATATTCGGTTAAGTTATGCCACTGACTTAGAAACTTTAAATCAAGCAATTGATCAGATAATGGCTTTTGTTCAGTCAAAAGCAAAGCAAATAAAAAATTAGGGATGGAGCGTTGAAATGAAAACTATACAAATAATTGATTCGAAAAATCATGTAGGAGAAACAGTCAAAATTGGGGCTTGGGTCGCTAATAAACGCTCAAGTGGTAAGATTGCATTCTTACAACTAAGAGATGGTTCAGCGTACTTCCAGGGAGTTCTTGTGAAGAGTGAAGTGGAAGAAGAACTATTTGATATGGCTAAAAACTTAAACCAAGAAACATCTATCTTTGTGATCGGAGAAATTCGTGAAGATACACGTTCTAAATTTGGTTATGAAATCGGTATTACAGGTTTAGAAATAGTTGGAGAAAGTAAAGATTATCCAATCACTCCAAAAGAACATGGCATTGATTTTTTAATGGATCATCGTCACTTGTGGTTACGTTCTACAAAACAACATGCTGTTATGCAAGTTCGTAATGAATTAATCCGTGCAACCTACGAATTCTTTAATGAACGTAACTTTATTAAAATTGATCCACCCATCTTAACAGCTAGTGCACCGGAAGGCACGACTGAGTTGTTTGAAACAGATTATTTTGGAGATCCGGCTTATTTATCACAAACTGGTCAGTTATACTTAGAAGCTGCAGCAATGGCTTTTGGTAAAGTGTTCTCATTTGGTCCAACTTTTAGAGCTGAGAAATCTAAAACACGTCGTCATTTAACTGAATTTTGGATGATGGAACCAGAAATGGCATTCGTTGATCAAGAAGAAAGTTTAGAAATCCAAGAACAATATGTATCATTCATGATTGAAAAAGTTTTAGAAAATTGTGATTATGCTTTAGATATTTTGGAACGTGATAAAGAATTACTTAAAAAATATACAACATTACCATTCCCACGTATATCTTATGATGAAGCAGTGGAATTATTACAAAAAAATGGTTTTGAAGATATTACTTGGGGAGATGACTTTGGTTCTCCACATGAAACATTTATAGCTAACCACTATGAAAAACCAGTCTTTATTTTAAATTATCCAAAATCAATGAGTCCATTCTACATGAAACCACATCCTACAAGAGATGATGTCGTGATTCGTGCCGACATGATTGCTCCAGAAGGTTACGGAGAAATCATTGGTGGTAGTGAACGTGCTATTGGATTTGATTATATGTTAGAACAAATTGAAAAAGATGGTTTAGATCGTAAAGATTATGAATGGTATTTAGATTTACAAAAATATGGTCCAGTTCCTCACTCAGGTTTTGGATTAGGTTTAGAACGTACTGTCACTTGGGTTTGTGGTATTGAACATGTACGTGAAGCAAGTCCATTCCCTCGTTTGTTACACCGTATTTATCCATAGAGAGATGTCATTAGCTATTCCTTTTTTGGAATAGCTATTTTTTTAAACCTAAAACTTTGACAAAAATTTCTACTGGTAGTATTATATAAATATGAACTACAGATGTAAATCTTTTAAAAAAGAAAGGTGATATAAAATGATGAAACAAAAAATTAAAATAGATGGTATGAGTTGTGGACACTGTGTTGGTAAAATAGAAAAAGCTGTTTCTGAACTTGATGGTGTCGAAAAAATTAAAGTAAAGTTAAAAGATTCTGAGGCAAAAATTAAATTTGATGAAACGAAAATTCCTCTTGATAAAGTGATGGAAGTTATCACTCAATTGGGATATGAAACAAGTAGTATTTAACTAAAAAAACCTCTTAACGTGAAAAACGTTAAGAGGTTTTTTTAGATTAGACTAATCCGAACAAATGGGCAATTAAAGTCGTTAACATCGTAATACCAACACCAATAATTGTTGGTGTGATGAAAGAAATAAATGTCCATTTTTTACTTTTAGTTTCTTTGTAGATGGTTAAAAGTGTGGTTGAGCAAGGCCAATGATATAAGGTAAATAGTAAAACATTAGCTGCTGTTAACCAAGTCCAACCATTGTTAACAAGTAATTGGTGGAACTCATTAAGGGAGCTATAATCAGTGATAGTACTTGATGCCATGTATCCCATAACCATGATAGGAATGACAATCTCATTAGCCGGAAGTCCTAAAATAAAGGCCATTAAAATTGTGCCATCAAGTCCCATTAGCTGAGCGAATGGGTCAATAAAATTAGTAATAGCTTGTAAGATGGATTGATCTCCCATCTGAATATTAGCGAGAATCCAAATAACTAAACCAGCAGGAGCAGCTACAATCATAGCACGCCATAAAACAAAAAAGGTTCTATCAAAAATGGAACGAACAACAACTTGTCCTATTTGTGGTTTTCTATATGGTGGTAATTCTAAAGTGAATGAAGACGGTAGCCCTTTTAAAATAGTTTTCGATAGGATATTTGAAACCCAAATAGTAGTTGCTACGCCAAGTAAAATAACTAAAGTAAGAAAAACAGCTGATTTTAATGAGCCGAGTATACCAGCGCTTGTTCCAGCAAAAAACATAGTAATAACAGCAATTAAAATAGGGAAGCGTCCGTTACAAGGAACAAAATTATTCGTTATAATAGCAATTAATCGCTCTCTAGGTGAATCAATAATTCTAGTCCCTACAACTCCAGCAGCGTTACAACCAAACCCCATACACATTGTTAAAGCCTGTTTTCCACAAGCACCAGCTTTTTGAAAATATTTATCCAAATTAAAAGCGACACGCGGTAAATAACCAAAATCTTCTAATAGTGTGAAAATAGGGAAGAAGATAGCCATAGGTGGCAGCATGACAGCTATAACTGTTGAGAGAACTTTATAGATACCGTCAATTAAGACACTCTGGATCATAACAGGAACACCTGCTTGATTAGCTAGAGAAGTTAACCAGTTACCAAATCGATTAAAATGATCAGCTAAAAAATTAGAAGGCCCACCTGCACCTACTATTGTGAACCAAAAAATAAGTAAAAGTAAGAGAATCATAATTGGAATCCCTGTACTTTTTTGAGTCAAAATTTTATCTAATGTTCGATCTCTTTTATCAAAATCTTTATCACCCAAGGTAATCACTTCACTAGCTATAACAGAAGCTCGATCAAGAATGGCTAAGATTTCGGTTTCAGAATCTTGGTGTATCTGTTCTAGAGCATCTCTCATGTATGGATTAGCAGTGACTTTTCCAGTGACAATATTTTCTACTTGAGACATTAACTCGTCAAGACCTTGCTTTTTGACAGCTGATGTACCCACTACTGGAACACCTAATAGTTCTTGTAGTTTTAATAAATTAATATCAATTTTTTTCTTTTTTGCTTCATCAAGTAGATTAACGCAAACAATGACTTTTGGTGTAATCTGCATAATTTGAAGAACGAGATTTAAATTTCGTTCTAAGCTAGTAGCATCACAAACAACTATCGTAGCTTCTGAATCTGTTGATTTAATAAAATCACGAGCAACTTCTTCTTCTTGAGAATGTGCCATTAAAGAGTAGGTTCCAGGTAGATCAACTAAAACATACCCTTGCTTATTATGTTGAGCATAGCCTTGAGCTAAATCAACTGTTTTACCAGGCCAGTTACCGGTGTGTTGCCTCATGCCTGTCAATTCATTAAAAATTGAACTTTTACCTACATTTGGATTTCCAGCTAAAGAGATAACATGATCTGTTGCTGATTTTTTTTTAATTGAAAAGATTTCATTATTAGTTGTCATTCGTTTTTTTCACCTCAATGTACTGAGCATCACTATTTCTGAGCGCAATGGTTGTTCCACGAACGCGATAAGCAATAGGATCTCCTTTTGGGCTAACTAGAACTTTTTTCACAATAGTACCTTTATAAAAACCTAAATCAAATAAACGTCGCTTCATCTCTTCGTCTGGATGAATAATACTTTCAATGATTGCTTCTTCTTGAGTGTGTATTGCTAATAAATTCATGGAGATAATCCTCTCTTTTAGGGTAACCTAATCTTTTTTTATTATAACCCTAAGTGAAAACTTTATCAATACACGTAAAAAGACAAAATTTATTTATAGTGTTAAATGAATCAAAATTGGTTATAATTAAATGACTACAAAAAAAGGAATGATGAAATGTCTATTGAAAGGTTTATAGAAAACTATTATGTTGAAAGAGCTGGAACGAATTCAGTTAAATGGGATGGTATGAATGAACGTTTCTCAACAGCAGATTTACTCCCTTTATGGGTTGCAGATATGGATTTTAAAGTACCTAAAGAAGTTCAAGAGAAAATGATTGAACGAATTGAGCATGGTGTATTTGGTTATTCTTTAGTGAGTGATTCATACTACAGTTCATTTATAAACTGGCAAAAAAAACGTCATAATATTGAGATTAAAAAAGAATGGATTAGATTCACTACTGGAGTGGTTAATTCATTTAATTATTTAATTCAAGCGTTTAGTCAAGAAAATGAAAGTGTTATTATTTTAGCCCCAGTTTATTATCCTTTTTATGATGCAGTTACTAACAATAATCGTCAATTAGTAGTCTCTCATTTGAATAATAACAAAGGAATATATGGGATTGATTTCGAACAGTTTGAAACCGATATTATCAAAAATAAAGTTAAGCTATTTCTTCATTGTTCCCCACAAAATCCTGTTGGAAGAGTGTGGAGAAAAAATGAGTTAGAACGTTTATTAGAAATTTGTTTTAAACATGATGTAAAAGTTATCTCAGATGAAATTCATCAAGACTTTATTCAACCAGGCCAAAAATTTATTAGTACTTTGTCTGTAGATGAAAAATATTTAGATCGTTTGTTTGTACTAAGTGCGCCTTCTAAAACGTTTAATATTGCTAGTTTACTCCATTCTCATCTTTTAATTCCCAATCAAGAATTAAGGACAGAGTATGATTTGTTTGCTGAAAAAGCAGTTAATAATACAGTTAGTTTGATGGGAACGATTGCGACAGAGTCTGCTTATACTTATGGTTCAGAGTGGTTAGATGAACTGATAGAAGTCATTGAATACAACTACGAAGTCATGAATCAATTATTTGAAAAAGAACTCCCTCATGTTATTGTTTCACCAAAAGAAGCAACTTACTTGGCTTGGGTAGATTTATCTTACTACTTAAAAGAGCAGGATATCGTCAATATTATGGAAGAAAAAGCTAAAATAGCGGTTGATTATGGTGAGTGGTTTGATTCAAATCATAAATCGTTTATTAGAATTAATTTAGCAACTAAAACTGAGAAAATAATAGAAGCAACACAAAAATTGATTAGTATTTTAAAGGTGTAAATAGAATGTGTTATTTTTAAAGCTTAAATTTGTTTAAACCTCTTTTATAAAAGGTGGTTTTTATAAATGCTGTATGATAGAATGATTTTAAATTGTTATTTATAGGAGATGGATTATGGAAACTCGTAAGAAAAAAAGAAATAAGAAAAGCAGTCCTTTAAAAAAGACAATCTTCATTTTACTTGGAATTTTAGTCGTTCTTTTAGTAGGAGCAACCGCCTTTTTAGGTAAAACATATTTTGATGTTAAAAATACTGCTAATAAAGTAAGTAAACCTGTTGAAGGAAGAGTAGATACAACTAATATTAAAGATGGAGAACCATTTTCTGTTCTTTTACTAGGCCTTGATACGGGTGAATTTGGACGAACAGATGTTGGTCGTTCTGATACTATTTTAGTCGCAACAGTTAACCCAAAAGAAAATAAAACAACGTTAGTCAGCGTTCCTCGTGATACGCGTATGGAGATGGTAGGACACGGCACTGTTGAAAAAGCAGCACATGCCTATGCTTATGGTCAAGAAAAAATGGCATTAGATTCAATGGAAAAATTCTTAGACATCCCACTTGATCACTATGTTTGGATCAATATGGAAGGGTTTGAAGATTTAGTTAATGCAGTAGATGGCGTAGAAGTAAATAATAAATTTGAATTTGAACAAGATGGACATAAATTCCCTAAAGGAAAAAATAAACTGAATGGGGAGCAAGCTTTAGCTTATACTCGTATGAGATATGAAGACCCAAATGGTGATTATGGTCGTCAAGTTAGACAACAAGAAGTGATTGGTTCGATTGCAGATCGTGCTTTGACTTTTAGTGGTGTGACTAGATATAAACAAATTTTAAAAGCAATTGAAGATAACATGAAAACAGATTTAGAACCTGATGAAATGTTTACAATCGCTAAAGATTATAGAAATTGTTTCACAAAAATTGATAATGAAACACTTCATGGTAACGGAGAAACAATTGATGGACTATCTTATCAAGTTATCCCAAATGAAGAGTTAGCTCGTGTTCAAGCATTATTAAAACAACAGTTACCAAAATAAAAAAATCTGTGATGTAAGTTTTTAACTTATATCACAGATTTTTTTTTAGTAATTCTTCCAGTTACTTGGAGTTAAATGCCTTTTTCATC
>CAUQFM010000065.1:0-13436 GCA_963517295.1 uncultured Vagococcus sp. | reverse complement strand
TAACAAGTGATACAATCTATGTTGGGCAAAAATTAAAAGTAAAAAATGGTGGAGGTGCAACAACGCCAACGAAACCAAAACCAATAGCACCAACAAAACCAACAGATAATGGAAATACAAACAATAATAACAATCAGTCCACAGAGACGTATACGGTAAAAAGTGGCGATACATTGTATGGAATTAGTTTAAAACACGGTGTAAGTGTAGCGCAAATTAAGCAATGGAATAATCTAACAAGTGATACAATCTATGTTGGGCAAAAATTAAAAGTAAAAAATGGTGGAGGCACAACAACGCCAACGAAACCGAAACCAGCAACACCAACTAATAATAATAATTCAAGTAATAATAAAACGCACACAGTCAAACGTGGCGATACATTGTATGGTATAAGCTTACAAAACGGTGTAAGTGTAGCGCAGATTAAGTCATGGAATAATTTAACAAGTGATACAATTTATGTTGGACAAACTTTAACAGTTAATGGACAAAAATCAACATCAACGAATAATAATAGTAATAAGCCTGCACCAACGAAACCTGTAGCAAGTAAAACCCACACAGTACAACGTGGGGATACTCTGTACGGAATTGGTTTACGCTATGGTGTGAATAGTAATGATATTAAAAAATGGAATAATCTATCTAGCGATATGATTTATGTTGGACAAAAATTAGCAATTAATGGTCAACAAACAAATAACAATAAACCGGCGCCAAAATCAACAACGAATGTCAATGTCTCGGCTTCATCTCATACAGTTCAAAGAGGTGATTCTTTATATCAAATAGCTCTTAAATATAATGTTAGTGTGAGTGATTTGAAAATGGTAAATGGTTTATCTAGTGATTTAATCTATGTTGGACAAACATTAAAAATACCAGGAACAACGAAAGTGGCAACACGCCAATCGGCTAATAAAACAAAACGTCACGAAGTTAAATCTGGCGATTCACTGTGGTCATTATCTAAAGAATATAAAACTAGTGTTTCTCAGATAAAATCATGGAATAAATTATCAAGTGATGTGATCTATAAAGGACAAAATTTAAGAGTTGGCTAAGCTTATATGATTTAGTTGCGAAGTAAAATTGATTCTGTTATCATGAGTTTAATATAAACGACAATGACGAGAAGTAGTAAGGTGGAAACTTTTTTAGAGAGTGTACGGTGGGTGTGAGTACATAAAGTTAAAGAAGCCTGAACTTAGCTCTGAGTTTGCTTATCATAAGCCGGGATCAACCCGTTATCATGATTAGAGATGTTACGTCTGTTAAAGTAACATAAAAATAGGTGGTACCACGTTAGATATCGACGTCCTATAAAAGCTGTTTTTTGGCTTTTATAGGGCTTTTTTTATTATATTATAGGAGGAAAAAAAATGGCATATAATCATATTGAGATTGAAAAAAAATGGCAAAAGTATTGGATGAAGGATCAAACATTTAAAACAGAGGATAATTCAGCAAAGGAAAAATTCTATGCACTTGATATGTTTCCCTATCCTTCAGGTCAAGGTCTGCATGTGGGACATCCTAAAGGGTATACGTCGACAGATGTACTAGCTCGTTTTAAACGTTCAAAAGGCTATAATGTCTTACATCCAATGGGTTGGGACGCTTTTGGTTTACCAGCTGAACAATACGCTTTGGATACAGGAAATGATCCGGCTGAATTTACAGAAAAAAATATTCAAACATTTAAACGTCAATTAAATGCTTTAGGATTTAGTTTTGATTGGGAACGTGAAATTAATACAACAGATCCAAGCTATTACAAATGGACACAATGGATTTTCACTAAATTATTTGAAAAAGGCTTAGCTTATGAAGCTGAAGTTGCAGTTAACTGGTGTCCGGCATTAGGAACTGTTTTAGCTAATGAAGAAGTTATTGATGGTAAATCAGAGCGTGGAGGTCATCCTGTATTCCGTAAACCAATGAAACAATGGATGCTTAAAATTACCGCTTACGCTGACCGTTTAGTGGATGATTTAGATTTAATTGATTGGCCAGAGAGTGTTAAAGACATGCAACGTAACTGGATTGGACGTTCAGAAGGTGCTAATGTTACCTTTAAAATTAAAGATTCAGACAAAGAATTTACCGTTTTCACAACACGTCCAGACACATTATTTGGTGCAACTTATGCGGTTCTTGCGCCTGAATTAAATTTAGTGCAAGAAATTGCGACACCTGAGAAAAAAGCGGAAATTAATGCGTATATTACAGAAGCAGGAAAGAAATCTGACCTTGATCGCACCGAGTTATCTAAAGAAAAAACGGGTGTCTTTACAGGAGCTTACGCAGTGAATCCAGTTAATGGAAAAGAAATGCCAATCTGGATTGCTGATTATGTGTTATCGACTTACGGAACAGGTGCCATTATGGCAGTTCCTGCTCATGACGATCGTGACTATGAGTTTGCGAAAGCCTTCAATCTAGATATCGTTCCTGTTTTAGAAGGCGGTAACGTTGAAGAAGCACCATTCACAGAAGATGGTATTCATATTAATTCTGACTTTTTAGATGGTCTAAATAAAGAAGACGCGATTGAAAAAATGTTAGCTTGGCTAGAAAAAGCAGAAATTGGTAAGAAAGAAACCAGTTATCGTTTGCGTGATTGGTTATTCTCTCGTCAACGTTATTGGGGCGAACCAATCCCAATTATTCACTGGGAAGATGGTTCAATGACAGCCGTTCCAGCAGAAGAACTACCACTTATTTTACCAAAATCAACAGATATTAAACCAAGTGGAACAGGTGAATCACCATTAGCTAACATGGAAGACTGGATTAATGTAGTGGATGAAAAAACAGGTATGAAAGGTCGTCGTGAAACAAATACAATGCCACAATGGGCGGGAAGTTCATGGTATTACCTACGTTTTATTGACCCACATAATACGGAAAGTTTAGCAGATCCAGAAAAATTAAAAGAATGGTTACCAGTCGATGTTTATTTGGGTGGAGCAGAACATGCTGTACTTCATTTATTATATGCACGTTTCTGGCATAAATTTTTATACGATATCGGTGTGGTATCAACAAAAGAACCATTCCAAACACTTTATAATCAAGGAATGATTTTAGGCGAAGGTAATGAAAAAATGTCTAAATCTAAAGGAAACGTTGTTAATCCGGATGATGTAGTAGAGGAGTTTGGAGCAGATACGCTTAGACTTTACGAAATGTTCATGGGACCATTAGATGCCTCTGTTGCCTGGAGTGAAAATGGCCTTGAAGGAAGTCGTAAGTTCTTAGACCGAGTATGGCGTCTATATATTGACGATAATGCTGTATTGCGTGATCGAATTACGACACATAATGATGGTAAACTAACAAAAGTCTATCATCAAACAGTAAAAAAAGTGACAGATGATATTGAACAATTACACTTCAATACAGCTATTTCTCAATTAATGATTTTTGTGAATGAAACGTATAAAGCAGAAGCTTTGCCAGTTGAATATATGAATGGCTTCTTACAATTATTAGCGCCAATTACACCATTTGTTGCTGAAGAATTATGGGAAAGAATGGGACATAAGGAAAGTATTAGTAACGCGGTATGGCCTACATATGATGAAAAAGAACTTGTTGAAGATGAAATTGAAGTGATTTTCCAAGTAAACGGCAAAGTAAAAGCCAAAGTAGTGGTTGCTCGAGACTTAACAAAAGAAGCATTAGAAGCAGAAGCTTTAGCTAATGAACAAGTAAAAGCGAACATTGAAGGGAAAACAATCCGCAAAGTAATCGCAGTTCCAAACAAATTAGTAAACATTGTGGCTAACTAACTTGATTCGTGAAATAGTGCTTAAATATTGTTAAAAGTGTTTGCATAAGTGATACTAAATGGCTACAATTATAACAGTATAAGTAAGAAAGTTGGATAGAAAGCATGACGAATCAAGAAACCTCTTTTGATGATAATGCAAAAGAGTTAAACGCTAAAGAGAAAATGGTTCGCGGCTCCCTTTGGATGACAATAGGTAATGTTTTGTCCAGATTGTTAGGGGCAGTTTATATCATCCCGTGGTATGCAATGATGGGAGATAATGGTAAAATCGCGAACAGTCTATTTAATAAAGGCTACAATGTATATGCATTATTTTTAATGATTGCTACTGCAGGGATTCCGGGTGCAATTGCTAAACAAATATCATATTATAATTCTCAAAATGAGTATGGTATCAGTCAAAAATTATTCAAAAAAACTTTAGTTATTATGGCAGGTTTTGGTGTCTTATGTGCAGGTGTGATGTACCTCATCTCTCCAATGTTAGCAGCTGGTGACCCTAATTTGGTACCGGTAATGCGTGCACTAAGTATATCTGTTTTGATTTTTCCAAGTATGAGTGTTATTCGTGGTTATTTCCAAGGAAATCAAAATATGATGCCGTCAGCAGTCTCACAAATTGTTGAACAAATAGCTCGAGTGTTCTACATGTTACTGATGACATTTATTATTATTAAGATAAAAGATGGAAATTACGTAGAAGCTGTTATTCAGTCGACATTTGCTGCCTTTATAGGAATGTTAGGTGCCTACGCTGCACTTATCTATTTTTATAAAAGACAAAAACCAGAAATAGATAAATTAGTTGCTGGAAGTAATAATGAATTATCGATTTCAGAAAATAGCTTAGTAAAAGAAATGTTAATTGAAGCTGTACCATTTATTATTGTCGGTTCAGCCATCACATTTTTTAAATTAATTGATCAATTTACATTTGAGCCAATTATGGCAAGTTTTACTAATTTTTCAGCAGATCAATTATCTTCACTTTTTAGTATTTTTAGTGCCAATCCAGATAAGCTTGTGATGATTACGATCTCACTAGCTGCGGGAATGGCGATGACCAGTTTACCTCTTATCACAGAGGCGTTTACTAAAAAAGATGAGGTAGGCTTATCTAAGCTTGTAAGTGAGAATATCCAGTTATTATTCTTTATAATGATGCCAGCAACACTGGGTATGATAACCTTGGCTGAACCGATGTATGTTTTATTTTATGAACCAGATGTCTTAGGTATCAGTGTTTTAGTCCAAGCAAGCTATATTGGTTTGATTATGGGATATTTTATCCTAATCTCTACAACACTCCAAGGTCTATATAAGAATAGTGATGCTATTTTTAATCTTGCTGTTGGATTAGTTATCAAGTTAGTTTTACAATATCCAATGATTAAAGCCTTTGAAGTTTACGGACCTCTCTTGGCATCAGGCATAGGTTTTGCGGTATCAGCTTACCTGATGACCAAAAAAGTTCATGAGATAACTAAGTTTAATTACTCCTTAACAATAAGACGAACGATTCTAATTTTTATCTTTAGTTTAATGATGTCTTTAGGAACCATGTTAACAAAATCGTTCTTATATCTTTTCTTAAATCCAGAGCGAAAATTCCAAGCCCTGATTATCGTTGTGATATCAGTTGCTGCGGGAATTGCCATATATGGTTGGCTAGTATTAAAAACACGATTAGCAGATAAGCTAATGGGTGACAAAGTAGGGAAAGTTAGAACAAAATTAAAGATTAAATAAAAAGAGGGGGCCTTTTTTGGTCGCCCTCTCTTTTTAATTAGGAGGCCAAAACATGCGATTAGATAAATTTTTAAGCCATACAGGATTTGGTTCAAGAAAAGAAGTCAAAGAGTTACTTAAGAAAAAACTAGTTCAAGTGAATGGACAATTAGAAAAAGAGGGTAAAAAAGCGATTGATGAGACTAAGGATCAAGTTATTGTCAATAATCACTTAGTTCAATATAAAAAATACATTTACTATATGCTGAATAAACCACAAGGTGTTGTTTCAGCAACAGAAGACCGAGAGCATCGAACAGTGATTGATTTAATAGCAGAAAAAGATATGGTGCAAGGTCTTTTTCCGGTTGGACGTCTAGATAAAGACACAACGGGACTGCTACTTTTAACGAATAATGGTGATTTGGCGCATCAATTACTCTCTCCTAAAAAGAAAGTTCCTAAGTTATATCAAGCTTCGGTATCAGGTATTATGACAGATGAAGATAGTTTGATTTTTTCAAAAGGAATAACAATTAGTGGCAATGAAATATGCTTACCTGCAAAACTTAAAATAAAGCAAACCAATGAAGAAAATACTACTTCTGAAATTGAGCTAGAAATTATGGAAGGAAAGTATCATCAAGTAAAAAGAATGGTTGAAGCTGTGGGAAAAAAAGTGACAACACTAAATCGTTTAAGTATGGGTGGCATTAACTTAGACCAAGAATTGAAACCAGGAAAATACCGAGAATTAACTCAAAATGAACAAGAAATATTAGGAGTTGATTAGTTAAAGGATCGTAATTTGAATAAATTTTTAATTTATTATTCAAACGCTTTAAAAAGTGTTATGATAGCAAAAGATAGACAAACAAATTTAAAGTAATAATGGAGGGATTTACGGATGACAATTGATTGGAGAAAAGAAGTAGAAGCGCGTCGCGAAGACTTAATGAAAGATTTATTTGATTTATTACGAGTACCTAGTGTAAGGGAAGATGATAAAGCGACGGCGGATGCACCAGTAGGACCAGGTCCTAAAGCAGCTTTACTTAAGTTTTTAGAAATCGGTGAACGTGATGGCTTCATAACAAAAAACGTTGATAACTATGCAGGACATATTGAATATGGTTCGGGAGACGAAACATTAGGTGTTTTTGGACATGTGGATGTAGTACCTGTAGGATCTGGTTGGGATTCAGAACCATTTTCACCAGAAATTCGCGACAATCGTATTTATGCTCGTGGAGCAAGTGACGATAAAGGGCCTACAATGGCAGCTTATTATGCATTAAAAATCATTAAAGAGCTTGAATTACCTGTTTCAAAACGCACACGTGTGATTATCGGAACGGATGAAGAAAGTGAATGGAAATGTATGGATCACTACTTAGAAGTAGAAGAAAAACCAGATTTTGGTTTTTCACCAGATGCAGAGTTCCCAATTATTAATGGTGAAAAAGGAAACACAACTATTCTAATTAAAGTTGCTGGAAAAAATGAAGGAACACTTCGTTTAGTTTCTTTCGCTTCAGGACAAAGAGCTAATATGGTTCCAGAGTTAGCAGAAGCAGTTGTTGAAGTATCAGGCGATGTTTCAGCATTTGCTAAAGAATTCGAGGACTACTTAGCAGAATTACCAGTTACAGGTAAATTGGTTGCTAAAGAGAATACAGTAACAATCCAATTATTTGGTAAAGCAGCTCATGGAGCAATGCCATCTAAAGGAATTAACGCAGGAACTTACTTAGCTAACTTCTTAAGCGACTATGATTTCTCAGGTCCAGCTAAAGATTTTGTCACAATCGTAGCAGACTATATTCATACAGATACTGAAGGTGAAAAATTCGGCGTAAGTTATGTAGATGACATCATGGGTGATGTAACCATGAATGCAGGTGTCTTTGCTTTTGATGAAAATAAAGATGACAATACAATTACATTGAATTTCCGTTATCCAAAAGGAACGTCAGAAGAAGAAATTACGAAAAGTATAGAAGAAAAAATTGCTAATACAAGCGCTAAAGTTATTTTAACACCTGGAGGAAAAGGCCCTCATTATGTTTCACCAGAAGATCCATTGGTGAAAACATTATTGGCAGTTTACGAAGAAAATACTGGACTTAAAGGCCATGAACAAGTTATTGGTGGCGGTACTTTCGGTCGTTTATTAGAACGTGGTGTTGCATATGGCGCGATGTTCCCAGACAGTATTGATACAATGCATCAAAAGAACGAATTTATCTCTGTAGATGATTTAATCAATGCAACAGTTATCTATGCAGATGCCATTTACCGTTTAATTAAATAAATATAAGGTGGTGAAAAAGGCGCTTAACTTCAAGCAACTGGAAGAACTTATAAAAAATCCATGTGTTTGGGATTATTTATGAGTGCTGAAGTTGTCGTAGAAGTTGCCTTTTGAACCCTGTTTAAAAAAGAGGCTGTCACAGAAGCTACTTCTGTGACACCGTTTATAAAAGCTGTGATGTAAGTTTATGCTTATGTCACAGCTTTTTTGCATACAAAAAAACCGCTAGAAAAATCTAGCGGAAAAAAGGAGTTAGATATTTACTTTGGAGGAGTAAATAAAATGAAAAATTTTGTTAGGTTTATTTTGTTGGTATACATATATAATAACCTCAAAATATGATTAAAATGTGCCTAAAATATTCTAAAAAGTTGAATGAATGTTTAAGAAAAAGAGACTTATCCCGTGGAAAACTTCAAAATTCCACTAAAAATATAGTTATACACAAAAACTGTGGACAAGTGTGGATAACTTTCATAAAGCAAAGCAATTTTTTAGATGTCTGTCAATAAGAACGGAGGTTTGTAAAGGAGTTTTACTTGCGTTAAAATGTTGATATAAAAGCGTTTTAAGTTTTTTTGTTGAAAATAACTTAAATAAAAAATTTATTTTTTATTTAAAAACTGGATTAAAAAAATAAAATAAAAACGTGTTGATTAAATAATGATAAATGTCAAATGTGGGTAAAATAGTTAAAAAATGTGGATAACTCTGTGGATAGTGTGTATAACATTGTGGAAAGCAGTTATATCAAGGTAAGTAAATGTGGGAAACTTTGTGTGGATAACAAATAGTTATCCACAGTGAAAAAGCGGGGAAATTATTTTGAAAAATTTATAAATATCCCGTAAAATTTTTTCTGAATGAGCCTTTGGAAATTAGAAAGAGAGTAGTCATAATCAGTCGATAGTTGATTATAAAAAGAGTCCGGGTGCTCAATATAAAAATAAAAAGGCTTGAAATAATTAAAACTAAGACAGTATTCAGAGTTCAGAGATAGCTCTTCAATATTAAAATTAGTTAATTTATTATGGGGAATAATAGTAGTTGCTTTATTTTTATGCCAATAATTAATCATAATAATTTCCTTTTCTGTAAACGCCAAAATATATGGTTTCCTGAAAAAAACTGACCAAAGCGATTGATTAACACCTCTAAGTTGAAATGTAGGTCGGAAACTCTTTTCAGCGATAAAGTAATTATGGTTAGGATAATAACCGAGTGATTGAATAAAGGCTTTAATTTCTAGGTGTTACTCTTCTTTGGTCATGAGATTTCCTCCAAATAAATGTTGATTTAAAACCAGTTAAACATATTTTATTTATTCTTTCAAATTATAAAAAAAGACGAGGCTGAACCAAATAAAATGTCAGCCTCGTCTTTTTTTTATACGAATAATTTTTAATAGTTAGGGGATAAAAAGGCTGCTCTCACGACAACTGGAGGCAAAACGACTTTTGACCCACCCTCATCTAATGATATTATCCCTCAAGTATTCTTTGTAAGAATTCTTTGGTACGTGCTTGTGTTGGGTGGTTAAAGATTTTATCAGGCGCGCCTTCCTCTGCAACAACCCCTTTATCCATGAAAATCACTCGATCAGATACTTCTTCAGCAAATTTCATTTCATGGGTAACGATAATCATTGTCAGTCCTGTTTCAGTTAGTTCACGCATAATTTTTAAGACTTCCCCAACCATCTCTGGATCAAGAGCTGAAGTTGGTTCATCGAAAAGCATAACCTCAGGATTCATTGAAATCGCACGAGCAATAGCGACCCGTTGTTTTTGTCCACCAGATAGTTGAGAAGGTTTTGCATGAGCAAATTGTTTCATACCAACTTTATCTAAGTTCTCAATGGCAATTTTTTCAGCTTCTTCTTTAGAACGACCTAAAACTTTCATTTGTCCCACCATACAATTTTTTAAATTATCGTGGTTATCAAATAAATTAAATTGTTGGAATACCATTCCCACATGTGTTCTGAATTTTGGCAAGTTGTAACCTGGTGCTAAGATATTTTCATCTTTGTAAATAATATCACCACCGGTTGGTTTTTCAAGTAAGTTAATACAGCGTAAAAGGGTCGATTTACCAGAACCAGAAGGGCCGATAATTGTGACAATTTCACCTTTTTTGATTGAAACATTCACATCCTTTAAGACATGATTTTCTCCGTAGCTTTTTTGTAAATGATTAATATCGATAAAAGAAGTCATTAGCGATTATCCTTTCTTTCTAGTTTTGATGTTTGCATTTGGTTAGCGTATGGTGCGTATGAACCGTCACCATCTAATCTTTTTTCTAAGTAGCGTAAGATACGAGTGACAGTAAATGTCATGACAAAGTAAATTACACAAGTAATAAAGAAGGTTTCAAAGAATCTAAAGTTCGCCCCTGCTGCTGTTTTAGAAGCAAAGAATAATTCGGAAACAGCAATCACATTTAAGACTGATGTATCTTTAATATTAATAACGAATTCATTACCAATGGCTGGTAACGTATTTCTGAAAACTTGTGGAATCACTACATTAGTCATTGTTTGCCAGTGAGTCATTCCAATAGCAGAAGCAGCTTCAAATTGTCCTTTGTCCACAGAGAAGATTCCCCCACGAACGATTTCAGTCATGTAAGCCCCGGTATTAATTGAAACAATCATTAAAGCAGCAGTTAAAGGATTCATATCAATTCCGTAAAGCTGTGATGAACCATAGAAGATAACCATTGATTGAACAATCATCGGTGTTCCTCTAAATATTTCAATATAAACAGAGAAGAAACCATTTAAAATTTTATATGCCCATCGTAGACCCGTTTTTTCAGGAGTTGGAATGGTACGGTAAATTCCGATACCAAGACCAATGGTTGTTCCAACGACTGTTCCGACTAAAGCGATTAATAGGGTTGTACCAGCCCCACGTAAGAACATTTTCCAGTTATCTTTAGCAATATTTTTAACCCAAACGTACCAAGGTTGATCCGCTTTAACATCTGGTTGCAAGTTAATCGCTTTTTCCATAATATCATCACGTTCTTTTTGTGAAATACCAGCCAATGTTTTATTTGCTTTTGCTAAATCAGGTGAATTTTTTTTCATTCCGATGGCAATGGCATTATCTGCTTCAGATGTTTTGAAGCCTTGATCTTTTTTAAATTGAACCATTTTAAAATTAGGATTTAATTTTTCAGCTGTGATTCCTTCTGGTACTTCAGTAACGTAACCGTCAATTTTTCCGGATTCTAAAGCCACACGCATGGCAGAAAAATCTGTCATGGCCGTTTGTTTTTGAACACTAGGAATTTGATCAATCACATTATAATGAAGTGTATTTAGTTGTGCTGTGATTTTAGCGTCTTTAAAATTATTTAAAGATGTCGCCTCGCTGTAAGAACCATCTTTTTTTACTAACATTGTTAGTTGAGAACTATAGTAGTAATCTGAAAAATCTAAGGTTTGTTTTCTTTCGGGAGTAGGCGACATCCCAGCGATAATAGCATCTGCTTTACCTGAAGTGACAGCAGGAGGAAGACCGTCCCAGTCTGTTTTAAAGATAACTAATTCTTTCCCTAAATCATCGGCAATTTTTTTAGCAATCTCAACATCGTATCCTCCAGCGAATTCTTTAGAACCTTTGATAGGAACTGCACCATTGCTATCATCTTGTTGAGTCCAATTGAAAGGCGGGTAACCAGCTTCCATTCCGACAGTGAACGTTTCTTTTTCAGCAAAAGAAGTTCCTCCAAATATCAAGATACTACCTAAAAAGAGGAGTAGTGAATAAAAAACCGTTGATCGTTGATTTCTTGTGTGTGTTATCATCTTAAAATCCCTTTCCTATACAAAAAGAAGCAACCTTAATATATCTTAAGGTTGCTTCTTTAAAATTTGATAAATAAAAATTTATCAAAAATCATAGCGCACCCCAGACTTAGCTGAGACAGTTTCATAGTTATTAACCATGAACCCAACAGTGTTAATTTAAGGAAAAATAACACTACTTCGGCGAAAATCCCTCTATTCAATGTCGTAGCATCCTTATGCTCTATTGAAATTCATGATATTTCGCAACCTCTAGATTTTTTATTTAGCTGTTCTTTTCTTACTTGTGCTTCACTATAACATACAATTTCTGAAAAGTCATGAAAATCATAAAATTTGAAATAAAGACTATTATTTTGTTTTTTTAACGTTTAACTCATCAGGTAAGGTGATGTCAGCTTTAAGATTCTTTAATTCTCTTTTTGGGACATGGATAAGTTTTTCAGTGGCAATTGGCTCTTCGTTAAATTCTTGATTGAAGCTGTTGACAGGGAAGCAATTATTAACCATCGTTACTTTTCTTTCTGACATACAAATCCCTTCTTTCTGATAGTATTATTACTTTAATTGTATATTAAATAGTCAAAAATAGGAAATGATAGCATATTTATTTTTTTGATAAAAACTATCTCTAACTTTTTTAATCAGTTAATGCTACAATAGTGAAAAACTCAAGGGGCTGGATAAAGATGGTAGAAAAAGAGGCAATTAAGTTAATCGAAAATAGTTCACGTGTTGTTTTTTTAACAGGTGCTGGTGTTTCGACCGCCTCTGGAATTCCTGATTATCGTTCGATGACAGGTGTTTATCAGGGAATAGAAGAGCCGGAATATTTATTAAGCCATACTTGTTTAATGGGAGAACCAGATAAATTTTATAGATTTGTTCAGCAATTGTATCATGAAACAGCTGAGCCTAATATCATTCATAAAAAAATGAAAGAGCTAGAAAATAAGCATGATATTCGGATTATTTCCCAAAATATTGACGGACTTCATGATAAAGCTAAGAGCCAACACGTAGTAAATTTTCACGGTAGTTTATATGATTGTTATTGTTTGAAGTGTCAAAAAACAGTTTCAACTAAGAAGTATTTACAATCAGCTACACATGAAGATTGTGGAGGTCTAGTTCGTCCAAACGTTGTTCTTTATGAAGAGGGGTTGTCTAGTAAAGCGATTGAAACAGCTATCAAGTGGATACAACAAGCTGATTTAATAGTTATTGTGGGAACTTCTTTTAAAGTCTATCCCTTTAGTGGCTTGATTGACTATCGAAATAATAATAGTCAGGTGATAGTGGTGAATAATGAAGCAATCACACTTCACCATCCACATCTTTTAATTCAAGAGTCAGCCGAAAAATTTTTTAGTCAATTATAAATTTTAAAAAGGAGAGAGCAGCATGTTAAAAGAAATTCGAGAAGAAGTAAATCAAATCGATCAAGAATTGGTGCGATTATTAGAAAAACGATACGAGTGTGTGGATGAGATTGTTCGCATCAAAAAAGAGCAAAGTATTGCTACCTTAGATAGTAATAGAGAACAAGAAGTCTTAAAAAAAGTAGCAAGTTTAGTGGATAATAAATTATATGAAGCAAGTATCGTGAAAACATTTCAGGATATTATGGATCAGTCAAAAGAGTATCAGAAGAGAGAAACAAGAAGTAGCTTATAAATAAAAACCTCACAAAAAATTTTTGTGAGGTTTTTATTATATTTTTAAGCCGAGTAATACTCCAGTTGCTTGGAGTAAAGCAGCATTTTCACCAC
>CAUQFM010000064.1:0-13615 GCA_963517295.1 uncultured Vagococcus sp. | reverse complement strand
AATCGCAGCAATCGTATTAATAAAAGTAATATAAAGGGTAGTAAAACTAGCAAAACTTGCTGTACTTAAACTATTTCCCATCATTAATTGAATGACTAAATTCTTCATGAATGACATAAATAACTTAGCAATGGCTGTGAAAATCATAATAACTGGCATGAACCAAACTTTATCTTTGTAACGTTTTAACTGATAATATGAGAATGCTAGTGTGCCACCGACGACAAAACTTTCTAAAATAAAATACGGCGCTTCAGCAGCAAATCCATTTAAAAAATCAAACATAGCAAATCCAATTCCCCCGGCAAGTGAGCCTTTAAAAAAGCCTAATGTTAAAACAGCTAAACATAAAATTGGCATTCCAAAATGGATGAAAGGATTTCCCACCATAGCGGGTAGTGGTACTCTGATGCTTGTTCCAACAACGGTTAAAGCTGAAAATAAAGCCATTAATACAATTTCTGAAGTTTTCCATGATTTATTGTTCATTGATATAGTCTCCTTTTGTCATTCGATTTTCGGCTTTTTGATAGGCACCATGCCACACATAACCCGTGTGTTCATTCAAAAAAATACCTTCATAAATCGCCCGTGCCACGTATTTTTTTGCTAAAGAAACGGCTTCATATAAGGACAATCCTTTAGCCAGCCCAGCTGTAATAGCCGCTGCAAAAGAACATCCTGCCCCGTGATTTGTTTTGGTGATAATTTTTGGTTTACGAATAAAATGAAAATCTGAACCATCATAAAATAAATCAGTAGCAGCTTCACTAGGAAAGCGAGAACCACCTTTAATGACCACTGATTTAGGACCTAAAGCATAAATTTTTTGAGCAGCTTCTTTTAGTTGATCTTCTGTTTCAATAACAGTTAAACCAGATAAAATTTGTGCCTCAACTAAATTAGGAGTCACAATATCGGCTAAAGGAATTAAACGTTTAATCATCTCGTTAACAAGTTCTGGTTGTAAGACATTATTATTGGTTTTAACTGCCATAACAGGATCTAAAACAAGATGTTTTTGATTAAGTGACGTAAGTTGTGTTTCAATCAGGTTAATAACTTCTAAACTACCAAGTAAGCCAATTTTAACAGCACTTAATTCACCACCAGAAAAGGCAGTAATTAATTGTTTTTCCACAACTTCAATTGGTACCGGATAAATATCAGGCACTCGAGTGGCAGGATCAACCGTTAAAATACTAGTGATCGTACTTATACCAAATGTTCCATATTCTTCAAACGTTTTTAAATCTGCTTGAATTCCGGCTCCGCCACCAGCATCTGAACCAGCAATAGTTAATACTTTTTCTACCATAAATAACACTCCTAATGTATGATGCTCATAGTTTAACATGCTAAATTTTTTATTCTAGAGCCAATTATTAATAAGTGGACCCATCCAGTTTGTGCTACAATCAGTTTGAGGTGTATTAAGATGACTATTAATATTAAAAAAGAGAGTAAAGTTCCTTTATACAGACAAGTTATGAATCAAATAATTAGCCAAATCGAGGAAGGTGTTTTAGTTAAAGAGGAACGCTTACTGTCAGAAAGAGCATTGGCTAAAGAGCTAGATGTCAATAGAAGTACTATTGTACGAGCTTATGAAGAGTTACATGCTCAAGGATTTGTTGTTAGAAAATCCAATAGTGGAACCTATGTTTTGGGAAGTTATAATGGCAGTTTGTCAAAAGAAAATTTGAATTTTTATGCATCAAACAGTTTAAAAAAAGAATCAGATAAAGATTCATACATCAAAAAAGTTGAAAAACAAATAAACGAAGGAAATGTCGAGTTTATTAATGCGTACACAGGTGAATTACCACTGAATCTAATTCCCAAAGTTAATCTAGCTAATGTTCCTTTTGAAGAATTTTTACAAGAAGAGGTACCGCATCTTGGTTATGAGCCTTTAAGAAATGAAATAACTTTTTTATTTGAAAAAATGTATAATTTTAAAGCAGATAAAAGCAATATTATGTTAACTGCTGGTGGACAACAAAGTTTATTTTTATTGATTCAAACGCTACTTAAACCTGGAGATACCATTGTAGTTGAAGAGCCATCTTTTTTTTATGACATCTCTCTATTTAAAAAAATGTCGATTAATGTCATCCAGATAGCAGTGGATAAAAAAGGGATGAAAGTTAGTCAATTAGCAACGTTATTAGAGAAAAAAAATATTCAATTAGTATTAACAAATCCTAATTTTCAAAATCCTACTGGAAGCAGTCTGTCTTTAGAAAGAAGATATGAATTAATTGATTTATGTGATAGATACCGAATTCCGATTATTGAAGATGATGTGTTTGGGCAGCTTTCATATCGGACGCCCAATCCTGTGCCGTTATTAAAAGAATTAGCGCCTAAAAGTGTCATTTATATTGGTTCTTTATCAAAAGTGTTAGGTAAAAAAATTCAGTTAGGATGGATTGATGCGCCTGAAGTTATTTTGGAAGAAGTTGTTAGGCTACGTGATGAGTATGAAAGTGAGTTAAGTATTTTTCCGCAAGTATTGGCAACATATGTTTTACAAGATTCGGGTTTTGAAGAACAGTTAATAAAATTAAGACAAGCATTAAAAGAAAAAATGATTTTTTTACAATCTGAAATTAAACTGTATCTGCATCAGTCAGTCAGTTGTATTTTGCCTAAAGGTGGTTACTATGCTTGGGTGACGATTCATCAGAGAGAGTTAATAAAAAAAGATTGGCATGATCTTTTATCCAAAGGTGTAGCGGTGTATCCCAGTTTTTTAGATAAAGGTGATTGTCAAAGTTGCCGATTGAATATGGCGAGACTAACGAATGAGGAGATAAAAATTCTGGTGTATTATCTGAAAAAAATGCTGATTTAAACTAAAAAAGGATGGAGCAAAAAAATTTGCCTCATCCTTTTTTAATTAAATCTCATCGTTTTTATGGTTTCTGATATGTAAGTAGACTGTATTTTTTGAGATGCCTAATTTTTTAGCAATAATCAGAACAGAATCTTTTAAATTAAATATCCCCTGATCATATAGGCCAGCTACAATTTCTTTGTTTTCATTTAAGCTAGAAATATCTGGATTATTTTGAACAGATTGTTTCATTTTATTCAATGAAATGCTAATAAGTTCATCAATATTATCAGAAAAATTTTCGGAATTTTTAACTTCAAGAGATTTACTATTACTTGGTTCAGGAGGAACTAGGTCGGCTAAATAATCAATCAATGGCATTTCTAAATGTAAATTAATACAAATCAAGCCAATAATTCTTTCTTTCTCCCCAAAAATGGGAATCGTACAAGATTTCAAAACAACACCATTATCGTTTTTATTAAAATAAGGCATGACATCGTAAGTTTCATCTGCTTCAAGTTGATTTAACATCTTTAATGCTAGATCAGTAATGGGTGAGTCTTTTTTTCTATTGCTGAAATGACCATTGATAACTTTCATCGCTGATTGCTCAAGATTTTCTAAACTATGTAAAACGATTTCATGATTTCTTCCTAAAAAATTTCCTAAGCCATCTAACATCAATGAATGGGAGTGTAAAATTTGTCGATCAACTTTACTTAATCGTAGATAAGATTTCACGTGAGTATGCCTCCTTTTTTTAAAAATATTAATTTTAGTGTAATCCTTTTTTTATTTAAAAGCAATATGACACTGGTGTTAAAAAAAATCATTGACTAAACTTTTGTTCAGTTGTACACTTATTTTGAACGATGAACTTTTTATCACTTACTGATATTTATTTTAGTATATCCTATCCTATAATTAATGGCATTCAACAGTAATTTTTAGATAAAGAAGTTCATCATTCTTAAAAAAATAATTGGAGGAAATAAATGAAAACGTTATCCGGAATTTTTATGTTAGTTTTAGTTCTATGTGGAATGTCGCTATTCTCTTTCAAAGCACCCAGAGGTCAAAAATCTCTTGGCGCGTTGTCTGGTGCAGCGTGTGCAACTTTTTTACCAGAAGCTTTCTTAAGATATGCAGTAGGAGGTGTGTTTAATCTAGAATATGTTTCAAAAATCGGGGAGATAATGGGAAGCTTAGGCGGATTAGCAGTAGGTGCTTTAGTTCCTTTATCTTTTGGTATTAGCCCAGTATTTTCAATCATTATGGGAGTTTCATTAATTAAAATGAGTTTACTACCTGCGTTTATTGCAGCGTATCTACTATCATTTCTTTTGCTACAAATGCAAGAGCGAATCCCAGAAGGAATTGATTTATTAGCGATTATTTTGATTATTCCAATCAGTGCTAATTTATTAGCAAGCTTAATCCAACCAGTTGTTTTAAGTGTTTTAGGCATTATTGGCGGAACAATACTAGCCGCTGTAGATGGCAATCCTTATGTAATGGGTGCTGTTTTAGGAGCAATTATTCCAATTGTAGGTATGACGCCGCTAAGTTCAATGGTTTTAACCGCATTAATCGGATTAACTGGTGTCCCAATGGCGATTGGAGCATTAACCTGTTATGGAAATTCAATTTTAAATGCCACATTGTTTAAAAAACTAAAATTGGGTGAGAAATCAACCCCTTTGGCAGTTGCAATTGAGCCATTAACACAAATTGATATTATTAGTTCCAATCCCATTCCGATATACACGACAAATGTTTTTTCTGGAATGATTAGTGGGATGGTTGTTACGTTCTTCGGTTTACAAATACCAGTAACAGGCATGGCAACACCTTGGGCAGGATTACTAGTAACGCTTGGAAATAACCCATTGAAACCAACATTAATTGCGGTTGTTTTAATTACATTGATAAGTATTACTTTTGGATTTTTAGGTGGTATTGTATTTAAAAACTTTAAATTAGTTAATGTGGTTAAATCTGATATTTGTGAAGAAAAAACAAATCAAAACGAAGAAGGAGAGTATGCTTTATGAGCGAAGTTAGCAAACCTAAAAAAATAAACAAAGCTTTAAATTATAAAAGTTGTTTTGATATTATAGGACCGATTATGATAGGGCCTTCCAGTTCTCATACTGCTGGAGCACTTGCAATTGGATTGGCAGCTCGTAAGTTATTTGGAGGAACACCTAAAAAAGTTGAAATTAAATATTATGAATCCTTTGCAGACACGCATCAAGGACATGGAACTGATTTTGCAATAGTGGGTGGGATTTTAGGATTCGCTCCAGATGATGCTAATGTTATCTCTTCTCTAGAAGTGGCAGAAGAAAAAGGAATAGATGTTAAATTTTATGAAATGAGTGAAGAAAGTCCAGTCAATCATGCCAATACAGCTTGTGTTACTTTGAGTGATGAAACGCATGAAATTCATTTAACCGGCGCTTCTGTGGGTGGGGGAACAGTTGAAATCAAATATATTGAAATAAATAATTTTGAAGTTCCGTTACATGGTCCGTTACCAGTTCTGATTGTTATCAATAAAGATGAAACAATCAACCAAAAATTTAAAGATGAATTAGATGATTCGAATATAAAAATTAACTCGGTATCACGTTATGTAGATGAAGATGAATTTTTATTTACGTACGACTTAGATACACAACCGATTGATACAATCAAAGAAAAATTACTTTTACTAGATGAAGAGTCAACAATAATATTATTATGATAGGAGTTTAGCTATGTATCTTTTAATTGAAGAATTTATCAAAGAAGCTGAAGAGAAGAATAAATCTATTTCTGATTTAATGATTGAGCAAGAGATGGAAAGAAGTCAAAGAAGTTTTGAAGATGTTTGGAACCAAATGGAACGTAACCTTGATGTTATGGATGAAGCAGTCAAACGTTCTCAAGAAGGAGACGGTGTTTTTTCTCCAACTGGTTTAACAGGTGGGGACGCCGCTAGATTAAAACAATATCGATCCTACGGAAAAACACTTTCAGGAGATTTGATGATGTCAGCTGTTCAAGCAGCCTTAGGGACTAATGAAGTTAATGCGGCAATGGGTGTTGTTTGCGCGACGCCAACTGCAGGAGCAAGTGGAACATTACCAGGTGTTTTGACTACAATCAAAGAAACCTTGAATTTGACAAGAGAACAACAAATTCGCTTTTTATTTACCAGTTCATTGTTTGGTATGGTAACAGCTAACAATGCCATGATTGCAGGTGCAGTTGGCGGGTGTCAAGCTGAAGTAGGAAGTGCTTCTGCAATGTCTGCAGCTGCAGCTGTTGAAGTTGCCGGTGGGACACCTCAACAATCTTCAGAGGCTTTTGCAATGGCGTTAGGAAATTTATTAGGTTTAGTTTGTGATCCAGTAGCTGGATTAGTAGAAATTCCTTGTGTTAAAAGAAATGCAGTTGGTGCTGGAAATGCCTTGATTGCTGCAGATATGGCATTAGCCGGTATTGTTAATAAGATTCCAGCTGATGAGGTAGTCGAAGCAATGAATAAAGTTGGACGTCAATTACCTAGAGAATTAAGAGAAACCGGTTTAGGTGGTTTAGCAGGAACACCAACTGGAAAACAAATGAAGGAAGATATTTATTCAAAAATAAAATTTAACCTAGGTTAACACTAACTAAGAAGAAATGGGGAACCACAATGTTAGATATAAAAAAAATACGTCAAGAAACAGAAGTTGTTAAGGAAAAACTTAAAATAAGAGGTGTCGAAGAAGAGGTTATAACAGACTTTTTATTTTTAGACGAAAAACGTCGTGAATTATTAGTTAAAGTAGAAGAGTTAAAAAAATATCGTAATGATGTATCTGAAGAAATTGCTGTCTTAAAACGCAATCAAAAAGATGGATCAGCTAAATTAGAAGAAATGACACAAGTCGTTATCGACATTAAAAATTACGATGAGGAACTATCATTAATTGACAATAAAATTAAAAATATTGCCGTTATGCTACCAAATTTACCTCATAAAAGTGTTCCGATTGGTGAAGATGAAGAGGCAAATGAAGAAGTTAGAAGATGGGGTGAACCTAGAAAATTTTCTTTTGAACCAAAACCACATTGGGAAATTGGTGAAAATTTAGATATCTTAGATTTTGAAAGAGGAGCTAAAGTAGCTGGCAGTCGATTTGTTTACTATAAAGGCTTAGGAGCAAGATTAGAACGTGCTGTTTATAATTTCATGTTAGATCAGCATGTAACTGAAAATGGCTATACAGAGTTAATCACACCTTACGTGGTTAATAGTCAAGCGATGTTTGGAACAGGACAATTTCCTAAATTTAAAGAGGATGTTTTCCAATTGGCTGATAAAGATTTAACGTTAATTCCTACAGCTGAAGTTCCTTTAACAAATTATTATAGCAATGAGATTTTAAATAAGGCAGACTTACCAATTTACTTTACGGCATTAAGTCCATCATTCCGTTCTGAAGCTGGGAGTGCAGGTCGTGATACAAGAGGTTTAATTCGTCTTCATCAATTCCATAAGGTAGAGATGGTTAAATTTAGTGATCCTGAAAATTCTTATGAAGAATTAGAAAAAATGACGAATAATGGTGAAGATATATTAAAAAAATTAGATTTACCTTACCGTGTTTTAACTCTTTCAACAGGAGATATGGGCTTTTCTGCTGCTAAAACATATGACATAGAAGTATGGATTCCCGCGCAAAATACTTACCGTGAAATTAGTTCATGTTCTAACTGTGAGGATTTTCAAGCAAGACGTGCGATGATTAGGTACCGTGATGAAGAGGAAAAAGTACAATATGTTCATACGTTAAATGGTTCTGGACTTGCTGTAGGTAGAACAGTTACTGCCATTTTAGAGAACTATCAAAACGAAGATGGCTCGGTTACGATTCCGGAAATGTTAATCCCATACATGAATGGTGTAACAAAAATTGAATTAAATCAAAAAAAATAACAAAAAACTATTGACTAAACTTTTGTTCAATTGTACACTTATTTTGAACGATGAACTTTTTGATCAGTGACTAGTATTTATTTTAGTATCCCCTATCCTATAATAGATGTTTCGCATCGGAAACTCACAATGATCGGGTTCGTTATTCTTTTTGTATATCGATGGAACAAGTAACTTATTTTACTATTAATTTAGTTTAATGAGTTACTTGTTTATTTTTTAGTGTATAATTTGCTATAATACAATGTGGAAATGGAAGGTGACAGGATGAATCATAATGATCGCTTGAAACGCTTGAGATATGCGTTGGATATAAAAGATGTAGATGTCATTGAAATATTTAAACTAGGTGGAGCGGAAGTATCTAAGGAAGAGTTTTTATCTATGTTAAAAATGGTGGATGAAGAAACTTACGAAACAGAGCTTTCTGATGAATTATTTGAGAGATTTTTAAATGGGTTGGTGACTTCTCAACGTGGTGCCAGAGATGGGGTTGAGCCAGTTTTTGAGTTACGTCAACGAAATGCGAATAATATTTTACTTAAAAAAATTAAAATCGCTCTATCACTGACGACTGAAGATATGCTAGAAATTTTTGAAGCTGGTGAAATTAATATGTCAAAAAGTGAGCTAGGTTCTTTTTTACGTAAAGAAGGTCATCGTAACTATAAGCAGTGTTTAGACAATTACACAAAACACTTTTTAATAGGCTTAGTTCCACGTTTTCGTTAGAAAGTAGGGAGGTTTTTTGATGAGATTTGTGATTGATGGTGATGGGTCACCTGTCAAAGATGAAGTAATTAAATTAGCTGATATCTTTAATCTTCCTGTACTGATTGTAACGAGTGTGGATCATTTTACAAATAAAGAGTATCCAGCGTTTGTTAGTTTTATTTATGTAGATAAAGGTGCAGATGGAGCGGATTATCGGATTGTAAAGGAAATTCAAGAAGGTGATATTGTTGTTACTCAAGATTATGGTTTAGCCTCTCTTTTAATTAGTAAAAAAGTCAGGATTTTTCATCATATTGGTAAGGAATATCTACCAGAGACAATCGATACACTGTTAACACAGCGCTATATTGGTGGTCAGCTAAGAAAAGCAGGGAAAAGAACAAAAGGTCCGAAAGCTTTTACACAATCGGACCGAGATCATTTTACTAAAATAATGACTGATGTTATTCAAAAAAATACCAAAGCGGACTAAAAAGTCGCTTTGGTATTTTTTTATTGATTTTTTAAATCTTCTTCTATTTTTAATCGTTGAACTTTCATGGTAGCTGTTCTTGGGATTTTTTCATATTCCCAAATTAAAGGTTTATTTAGAAGGGGGAAGTCAGAGATGGCATGCCACCATTTTTCCCAATCCATCTGATTGTTTTTCATAACTGAAATAATAGGTTGGGCAATATTGTTTTTTCCCCGAACAATAACGACTTCATCTAGAAAGTCTAATTTATCTAGTAGTAAATCTTCAATTTTTAAGGTACTTTCCACGTCACGAATTAAATCCACTTGGCGATCAAGTAAGAATAAATCCCCATTCTCGTCTTTGTAACCAAAGTCACCACTATCCCACCATAAGTCGTAAGTATTTTCAGTAAATCGTGCGTCTTCTTTGTAATAAGTTAGAGCACGACCTTTAGAAAGCATCTGAATATTCCCCAGTGCATTAGCAGGTAAAATTGTAGCTGCTTCATCAACAATTCGGACTTCAGTTAATTCAGGCATTCCCACGCCCATATTACGAGCGTCTAGGCTCTCAATAGATTCTTTTGTATGAAACTTCATAATCATCGGCCCGCATTCACTTTGACCGTAAACTTGCATAAAAACAGGTCGTTCGCATTGAGAAGCTTTTAGAAAAATGTCCATTGTTCCTTTATTGATGGCATCAAATGTTGAATGGAAATAGTTAAAACTTGAAAATAACTCAGGTTTCTTTTTAGCTAAGTGACTCCATTGAACAAAATTATTAGGATGTGTTTCTAAAGCAAAAGGCTTAAATTTCGTGAGTGTTTGACTAACATTTTCCAGTTCACTGTTTCCAATCCACAACATAGGAAAACCTTTTGACATTAGAGAAGATATGCCAATGTTAAAACGAGAGTGAACAGGAGAAATATGAAAAGCAACTAACTCTTTTTTAGGCATTAAATCAAAAACGGTCTTTTGCCATTTTGTGCGCCAACCCATAGATTTAGCTGAGTGGGCGATCAACTTAGGCACACCAGTTGTTCCAGAAGTATGAGTCATGTAAGAAATAGCGTTCAGTTCTAAAAATTCTTGTTCAGCAACTACTTCGATAGATAGATCATTCAGTTTCTCTAATTCAATTAACTGAGAAGGATTAATGCTAGAAATATCAGGGACTTTACTTGCTGTGATGGTGTCAAAAATTAACCAAGAATTTTCTAAACGACTACACATAATTGTCATGATTTCTACAGGTAAGTGGAAAGAAATCATGATTGGAACAGCACCTAAGTAGCTAACTGCAACTGCCATCAAGTAGGTATCAAACATAGGTGATTTATAAATAACAACTTTGTCACCTTTTTTTATTCCCAATTGTTTCAATCGTGATGCTTGTTGAATAATACTTGTTTTGGCTTCCTGATAGGTTGTTTCTAAACCCAAATCCGGGAAACCAATCAACGGGTTATCAAAGTAAATGGGTACGTTTGGATAGCTATCAGCAGCTTCTGAAAAATTAGAAAAGAGATTTAACTCTTTGTATGTGTTATCTGGAAAAATCATTTAATGAACTCCTTTAGTTGACGATTTTTTTATAATGAAAAGTAAGTAAGGATAGTTGATTGTTTCACATGATTTGTTAAAGACTGGATCAGTTTATTCAATAATAGCTTGAACACGACCGACTTGATCACCTTCAACCAACATGACTTTAATTCCGTGGGGATGAGTAGCACTATTTGTTAAAAGTTTTTTAACATGACCTCTTGTTAAGATTCCGCTTCTTTGGTCTTTTTTTAAGACGATATCGACTAATTGTCCAATTTTAATTTGACTTCTATTTTTTCCGTTCATTGTAATCATCCTCTGTAGTTAATTTTTATATCGCTAAATCACTTTGTTATCATAACAAGATTCGATAATTTTTACCAACTAAAATAATGAATAAAATTTGGTACTAATAACTAGACAAGACTATTTTTATACTATAAATTTAAAAAGGGGAAAAATGACGAAAATTTGATCGTTCATTTGTATGATGAAAAAAAGTAACGATAATAGATTGTTGTGAGGTTAGGAAGGTATATGGGATGGATATTTTAGAGGTGACTAGTATCATTGGGACAATTGCTTTTTCATTATCAGGTGCGATTGTTGCAATGGAAGAAGATTATGATATTTTGGGTATTTCTGTATTAGGGTTTATAACGGCGTTTGGTGGTGGGGTTCTAAGAAATTTGATTTTAGACTTACCAATGTCTGTTTTTTGGAGTCAAACTAATTTGTTTTATGTGTCTTTTGGTACGATTTTTTTGGTGTATCTATTTCCTAAAAAAATTATGGCATTAAAAAAAATGGAGATTATTTCTGATGCGATTGGACTTGCTGCTTTTAGTATCCAAGGCGCGCTATATGGTTTAGATATCAACACGCATATTGGACCGGTCATTACAGCGGCTATATTAACTGGAACGGGTGGTGGGGTAATTCGAGATTTACTTGCGGGGAAAAAACCTAACGTTCTTAGTGCTGAAATTTATGGAAGTTGGTCGATTTTAATCGCGGTAGTTATCTACTTTTTTGTCCCAACAAAGCCACTTTTTTATATGCTTATTATCTGTTTAACGGTTGTCTTAAGATTAGTAGGATTGTTGTATAATTGGAATTTACCCAAAGCAACTTCTTTTGTAAAAAATGAGTTACCCAAAATTACATCTCAGCAAATAATTGAAAAAGAACATGATTATTAATCAAAAAGAAACGGTGTCACAGAAGTAGCTTCTTCGGAAATAAGCCGAAAATCACAAAAATTTGAAAAATAATTTTCGTGATTTCCTTCTTATTTCTTGAAGTTGAACACTTCTGTCACAACCTCTTGTTAGTTGTTTTTAATTAATCCATGAACTCTTTCTTATTTTCGGTTATAATGAGCAAGGAAAGAGGGATAAAATGAATCAGATTATGCAGTTACTCGAAGAAAAATTTGGCTATCAATCCTTTCGTAAAGGGCAAGATGTCATTATAAATAAAATCCTTCAGGGGGAAGATTGTTTAGGAATCATGCCAACAGGCGGTGGAAAATCAATCTGCTATCAACTTCCTGCTTTAGTTTTGGATGGTCTGACAGTTGTCGTATCTCCTCTAATTTCATTAATGAAAGATCAAGTAGATGCACTAATTGAAATGGGCATCAATGCGACTTATATAAACAGTACATTGAATTATCAGGAGATACAGAGTCGCTTAGGACAAGCTGCTCGTGGTGAAGTTAAACTCTTATATGTTGCCCCAGAGCGACTAGAAACAGCAGATTTCATTGAATTATTAAGACACGTTCAAGTCTCTCTCATAGCAGTGGATGAAGCGCATTGTATTTCTCAATGGGGGCATGATTTTAGACCGAGTTATATTAATTTGGCCCAAACTATTCGTTCGTTCTCACCTAGACCAGTAATTGTAGCGTTAACAGCAACAGCTACACCAGAAGTTGCAACTGATATTTGTCAGTTACTATCTATTCCAGAGGATAATCAAATAACAACAGGTTTTTCAAGAGAAAATTTAGCGTTTCAAGTTATTAAAGATCAAAAAGATACTTATTTATTAGAGTATCTAAAAATGAATAAAGGTCAGTCCGGTATTATTTATGCAAGTACTCGAAAAGAAGTGGAAAGACTTCATAGATTAATAGTACATAATGGCTTACTTGCTGGGATGTATCATGCTGGATTATCGGAACAAATTAGATCGAAAAATCAAGAAGATTTTGCTTTTGATCGTGTGCAGGTGATGATTGCGACAAATGCTTTTGGTATGGGAATCAATAAAAGTAATGTCCGTTTTGTTATTCATGATCAAATGCCAGGCAACTTAGAATCTTATTACCAAGAAGCAGGACGAGCAGGGCGTGATGGTTTACCAAGCGAGGCGATTTTGCTTTATAGTCCTCAAGATGCTCAAATTCAACAGTATTTTATCGAACAGTCTGAGGCTAATATAGAATATCGACAAAATGAATATTTAAAATTAAGAGAAATGAATCAGTATTCTCATACAGAAAGTTGCCTACAAAACTATATACTCCGTTATTTTGGTGAACTTGGAACTGATTGTGGTCGTTGTAGTAATTGTTTAGATGAAAGAGAGTCTGTTGATATTACAATCGAGGCTCAAAAAGTTTTTTCATGTGTTAAAAGAATGAATCAAAATTTTGGTAAATCTTTAGTTGCAAAAGTCTTAACAGGCTCAAAAGATCAAAAAATCAAGCAATGGCATTTTGAAGATTTATCAACTTATGGACTAATGAAAGAATGGTCTCAAAAGGAAGTCACTCAATTAATTGATTACTTGACGGCCGAACAATATTTGATTCCATCAAAAGGTCAATATCCTTTACTATCGCTTTCTTCTGAGGGCATTGATGTCTTGCTGGGTAAAAAACAAGTATCTAGGAAACAGCTAGTTATTAAACAATTAGTCGTAGATGATGGTCTGTTTGAAAAATTAAGAGAGTTGCGTTCAGATTTAGCTGCTGAACAAAATCTACCACCATATGTTATTTTTTCTGATAAAACATTGTATGAAATGATTGAAAAACAACC
>CAUQFM010000063.1:0-13620 GCA_963517295.1 uncultured Vagococcus sp. | reverse complement strand
ATTACACCTAATAAAGAAAAAATAGATAAAGCGTTATTAAATGGAGGACAATTATAAAAGGACTTAATTACTCTGATACAACTGATTTATTAAATCCTAATAAGAAATCAGTAACAACAAAAGAGAGCGTTAGTACAGCACCTTAAATGAAATTTATCTAAGAACACTTAATTTTAAGTGTTCTTTTTTTATTCAAAATTCACTTAATTTTAATACCATTATCATTTAAGCAGCTTTTATTAATATTTTGATTGTCATACCTTATTTTAATCATTATGATATTAAAGTAACTAAAATATAAAGGAGTGATTTTAATATGGATAAATCTAAGCAATTAAGATGGTACAACGTTGCTATCATTGCTTTCGTTTCCGTATGGGGTCTAGGTAATGTCGTTAATAATTATGCGACTCAAGGTCTTTCTGTTATCGTTTCATGGGTACTTATCATGGCACTTTACTTTGTACCATACGCATTAATCGTCGGACAATTAGGATCAACATTTAAAGACAGCCCTGGTGGTGTTAGTAGTTGGGTTAAGAATACAACAACTAAGAAAATTGGTTATTTTGCAGCTTGGACTTATTGGGTCGTACATATCCCCTACTTGGCTCAAAAACCTCAAGGCATTATTATTTCTTTAAGCTGGATCTTTAAACAAAATGGAAATTTTATTAATACAGCTAGTGCAACAACAATCGCTATGATTTGTTTAGTAATTTTCTTATTCTTTTTATGGATTTCTTCAAAAGGATTAACTACCTTAAAAAGAATTGGTGGCGTTGCAGGAACTGCGATGTTTATCATGTCCTTATTATTTATTTTATTAGCAGTATCAGCACCTTCTCTAACTGGTGCCTCATTTGCAACACCTGATATGGGAAATATTAAATCTTATATTCCAAAATTTGACTTTGCTTATTTTACAACAATATCAATGTTAGTTTTCGCAGTTGGTGGAGCTGAAAAAATTTCTCCTTATGTGAATGAAACAAAAAATGCTTCAAAAGAGTTCCCTAAAGGAATGCTTGTTTTAGCTATTATGATCGGTATCTGTGCTATTTTAGGCTCATTCTCTATGGGAATGCTATTCGATAGTAACAACGTCCCTAAAGACTTAATGGCTAACGGTGCTTATGAAGCTTTTGGAAAACTAGGTGCTTACTACAATGTTGGTAATTTGTTTGTTATCGTTTATGCTATTGCCCAAATGTTAGCTCAAATTTCAGCTCTAGCCTTTTCTATCGATGCTCCTTTAAAAATTCTTTTAGCTGATTCAGATAAAGAATTTATTCCTGAAAGTTTCTCTAAAACTAATGCTAAAGGAACGCCAGTTAAGGGCTATATTCTAACTGGTATCTTAGTAAGTATTTTAATTATTGTTCCTGGTTTAGGAATTAAAAATATGAATGATAACTATGTTTGGTTATTAAACTTAAACTCTATCGTTATGCCACTTCGTTATCTATGGGTATTCTTTGCCTATATGATGATTAATAAAATGCATAAAGAGTTTGATTCTGATTATAAATTTATCAAAAATCCTAAAATTGGTTACATCGTCGGTTTATGGTGCTTTTTATTCACAGCATTTGCCTGTATTTTAGGGGCTGTTCCTAAAATCCCTTATGCTGACAACCATAAAACATTCATTTTCCAATTCATTATGAATGTTTTAACTCCAATTATATTAATTGGTTTGGGAACAATTTTCCCATTCTTCGCAAGAAGAGCGCAAAAAAATCAATAAAATAAAGGGCTGGCCTAAATGGTTAGCCCTTTATTTTATTGATTTTTGAAATAAAAAAAAGCACCAGAAACAAGTTTCTAGTGCTTTGTAAGCTTTAATTAAGCTTTTTCGATGTTTGTTGCTTGAAGTCCACGTTGGCCTTCTTCTACGTCAAAAGTAACTTCTTGACCTTCTTCTAAAGTTTTGAATCCTTCACCTTGGATAGCTGAGAAGTGAGCAAATACATCTGTTCCGTCCTCTTGAGTGATAAATCCGAATCCTTTTTCTGCGTTAAACCATTTTACTGTACCGTTAGCCATGTGCTGTTCCTCCTATTGCGCATCTTTGTACGCGAATTATTGCAATAAATGTGACGCTTAATAGGAGAATTATATATAAAATAAATATTTTCCTAATCTCGTATCCAATTACTACATTAACTATTCTATCATATAACATTTAAGACTACAATCCTTTTATTGCATATATTTCAGCATTCTTGGTTTTAAAATAACTAAATATGAATTTGATCAATCTTAGCAATAAAATGTTCTCGACCGTAAAAATCTTTGTTCAATAACTCTGGAAATATTTCTTGAAAAAAGTATTCAACTGAAGGTCTATGGGAATAAGATTGGATGGTTTGCACAGACTCAATAAACATATCCATATAAACATCTTCTGGATTACTTTTCACAATTTCTTCAAAAGATTCATAAAGTAAATCAACTTTATCTGCAATTGCTAAAATTTCCCCTTCCACGCTATCATCTTTGCCTTCAAATAACCGTCTGCGATAGATATCTTGAAACTCACTAGGAATTTCTTGAGCAATAAACTCTTCCGTCATTTTCTCTTCAACGGTTTGAAGCATGCCTCTTAATTCTTTACTTGCATACTTTACTGGTGTTTTAATATCACCAATAAAACGCTCTGTATAGTCATGGTTCAAAGATTTTTCATATAATGATTTCCAGTCAATGGACACGCCTTTTGCTTCTTCTATATCTCCTAAAACTTGAGCAATTGAAGCCACACGATAAGAATGAGCCGCGACCGTATGTTTTGTGTACTTAAAAAAACCTGGTGCCCTAGTGATTTTTTCTAAATTATTTAATCCTAAAATAAATTCATTTAATCCCATGTTGCTCACTCCTAATTTTTATTTTTTGTCTTCTATTTTTTTCTTTTTAGTTAATTCTAGTAAGTAAAGTACTACCGCTAAAACTAAGGTTGAAACAGTTAATAATAACGTCTGCAATCCATCGTTATGAACAACCAAAAGTTGCCTTAATATTGCTGTAATACTAATAATCACCAAATATTTTATCGGAATATCATGAGCATCTTCAATGTACTTAACAATCATTACGATAAACTCAAATAACATAAAGAAAGACAGGATATAACCTGATATATCTTCCAATGATCTTTGATCGTAAGGAGTCATAATTAAATTAAACGCTCCTATTAAATCTCGTGCCATATAAGCAATAATCAAGAGTGCTAATATAAACAAAAAGACATTAACAATTGAGTAAAGTATTTTTTCATACATTTTAAACATAAAAAACCCCATTTCTTTTTAATATAATAGCCTTTAATTAACAAAGTTGTCAATTTTTTAACTTAAAAAGTAGGGGTTTTCTTTTATATTTTATTATGTTTGGATTTTACTAAAAATAAATAGTGTTGTTTTGATATATTTAATCTTGGAATATCAAATCTTTTTAAAATGTTAGTAACTTCTATTGAATTTAACTCATCGCAATACCAATTAGATTCAAAATAATCTTTTTCATAATCGCTAAAATTGAATAAACAAAGACTTTCCTCTTCGTCGACATATCGATGGATCGCAAATAAATTGTTTTTCGAATTATAGAGATAATACACGTTACCTTCTGATAATGAGGGATGACTTTCTCTTAATTTAGTCCAGTTTTGTACAACTTTCTTAAGCGTTATGTTTTGTGTGCCCCAGGGATAGAATCTACGGTTGTCTGGATCTTTACCACCTTCTAATCCAACTTCATCTCCGTAATAGACACAGGGGACACCAGGCACCATAAACAGCAAAGCAAAGGCTTGGGCTACCTTCTGATATGAACCACCACACTCAGTATAAATTCGCGCTGTATCATGAGTACCAATATTATTTAACACATTATAATAAAAATAGTTTGGATAATTTTCTTTCAAAGTGACCATCTCACTGACCACATCACAAACAGATTTCCGTTCATTAATTAAATCTAACACTTGCTCTCTCAAAGGATAGTTCATAACACCGTGTAAAACAGGATGAGAAGCATATTCTTTACTCTCACCGTAAGCCACTTTATTAGAAGCATCTTCCCAAACCTCACCAATTAATACTTGATTCTCTTTTTGATTTAATTTTTCTCTAATTCCTTTTAAAAAGAAATTAGGTAACTCGTCTGCCACATCTAATCGCCAGCCATCAATATTATAATCTTCCCACTTAGCTAAGACACTCTCATGGTCCCCATAAATAAATTGTTGAAATGAAGCAACATGTTTGTTAACTTCTGGAAGATCAGCAATTCCCCACCACGATTTATATTCATCTGGAAAATTAAAAAAGTTGAACCAACTAAAATAGTTTGATTCAGGATTTTGATAGGCTCCGATACGCTTTCCATATTCTCCAGAATAGTTGAAATAGCGACTATTACGACCAACATGAGAAAAAACACCATCCAAAATAATATGAATATTATTTTCATGTAATGTGTTTACAAGATCTCTAAATTCTTCATTTGTCCCAAGAACAGGATCAATATTAAAATAGTCGTTTGTGTCATAACGGTGATTGCTATTAGCTTCAAATATAGGATTCAAGTACAGAGCCGTAATACCTAACTCTTTTAGATAAGGGATTTTTTCTTTAATTCCTTTTAGGTTACCACCATAAAAATCCCATCTCTCAATGTCTCCTACTTCATCTTTAATATAAAAAGGTATGTCTTCTTCACTTCCGTAAATCATCGTATTCTTTTTAGGTGAATTCACTTGTTTCTCTGGATTCCCATTAAAAAACCGATCTGGAAATATTTGATAGAAACAGGCATTACGATACCAACTTGGTGCATTATCTATTTCAGAATAACTTGTTAACTGATACCAACTAATATCAGCCTCACTCGTATACTGATAACCCTGTCCACCTGTTTTGTTTTTACCATAGTACAAATGAAACGGATTTCCCTCTTTATTAATAGCCTGTATTTTGAAGCAATACAAATACAAACCACTACCTTTTTTTACTTGGTAGTGGCACTTGTATTTGTTCTCTTCAAATAATTTCATTGGCACTTCTTCAATTTCAATGATTTCTTGTTGTTTTTTCACAACCAAAGAGACAGACTGAACGGTCTCCTTGGAATCAACAAAAATATTAAAGGCTACTTTATCATCTGATTTAATTGCACCAAAGGGCTGTTTAAACTTAGTTAACCATGAATTATATTGAATGTCCAAAAATGATTTCTCCTCTTCTAACCCTTACGAATTGGCTCTATTTGCCAAATATCTTCAGAATATTTTCTAACCGTATCATCTGCTGAAAAATGACCAGCATGAGCAATATTGTTTAAGCTCATTTTGCCCCATTTTTTGGTATCTTTGTAACTAGCATCAATCCAAGCTTGTGCTTCACAGTAAGGCATAAAGTCTCTCAAAACAAAGAATTCATCATTGTAAGTAATCAAAGAATCAAAAATTTCTTGACCTTCCATACAGCAATTAGGGATTGTACCATCTACAAAAGCATTTACCACTCGATTAATGACTGGATTATTATGATAGATATCTGCTGAATTATAGTTTTGTTCGTTGTAATAACGATAGACTTCAGACTCTGTTAAACCAAAAATCGCAATATTTTCTTCACCAACAGCATCTCTAATCTCGATATTAGCTCCATCAAGAGTCGCTAAGGTAATTGCACCATTCAACATAAACTTCATGTTTGACGTCCCTGACGCTTCTTTAGACGCTAAGGATATTTGCTCACTCACATCAGCTGCTGGAATAATTAACTCAGCTAAACTCACATTATAATTTTCTAAAAAGACTACTTTAATTTTATCTTGAATATCCGGATCATTGTTGATTAAATTAGCTGTCTCATTGATTAGTTTAATAACTGACTTAGCAAAATGATAACTAGGTGCGGCTTTTGCTCCAAACATAAAGACTCTTGGTGTAATATCTAAATCAGGGTTTTCTTTCAAATCTAAATATAATTTTATAATATGCATCAAATTCATTAACTGGCGCTTGTATGCATGTAATCGTTTAATTTGGATATCAAAAATAGCATTAGGTGAAACAGTTACATCATTATGTTCTTTAATATAAGCAGCTAGTTTCTTTTTATTTTCGAATTTTGTTTTTTCTAAATCTGATAATAACTCTTTATTGTCCTCATGATTTAATAATAAGCGTAAATTATTTGTATCCTTACGCCACGATTTACCAATATATTGATCTAAGGTTTTTGATAGCATTGGATTGCTCAATTGAGACCAACGTCTTTGAGCGATACCATTTGTTTTATTATTAAAACGCTCTGGATAAATGGCATAAAAATCTTTTAACACTACTGATTTCAAAAGGTCTGAATGTAATTTTGCTACACCATTTACTGAATGAGAACCGATGATAGCCAAATGAGCCATATGAATTTGATCATGACGAATAATACGCGTTCGTTTAATTAAGTCATCATCAAAAACACCTTGCCATTCTTCTACGTAACGACGGTCAATTTCTTCAATGATTTGGAAGATACGAGGACAAACTTCTTTCATCAATGAACTTTGCCATTTTTCTAAAGCCTCAGACATAATCGTGTGATTAGTATAACTCATCACTTTTGACGTCACATCCCACGCTTTTTCCCAAGACATGTTTTCTTCATCCACTAACAAACGCATCAATTCAGCCACGCATATTGCCGGATGAGTGTCATTGATATGAATTGCAATGTATTTATTCATCTCAACCATTGGTAATTTTAATGTTTTATAATAGTTAAAAATACTTTGCATTCCCGCTGATACAAAGAAATATTCTTGTGATAATCTAAAACGACGTCCTTGTTCATTAGAATCATCAGGGTAAAGAACAGACGTTAAGTTTTCTAATTCTTGTCTACCTTCAAAATTTTGAAACTTCGCTTTATCTTCTTTTGTTATTTCAGCACTCCATAAACGCATCGTATTAACTGTGTCATTTTCAAATCCAGTCATTCCTGTATCATAAGGAATTGCTTTAATTGAGTAACCACCACGATACATAGGTTTTAATTGACCATTTGCTTCTTCTATTAGGTCAACCTTACCTCCAAAATGAACATCTACTGCTTTACTCTCACGACGTACTTCCCAAATATTTCCGCGGTTAAGCCATTCATCTGGTAATTCGACTTGATAACCATCAACAAAACGTTGTTTAAACAAGCCATACTCATAACGAATACCATTACCATTACCCGGCATACCAATGGAAGCAAGCGAGTCCATAAAACATGAAGCTAAACGTCCTAAGCCGCCATTTCCTAATGCCATATCTGGTTCTTCTTGTACTAAATCTTCTAAATCAATTCCTAACTCACTTAGGCCTTCTTCTACCATATCAAGAATTCCTAAATTAAGTAAATTGCTTTTCATCATTCTTCCTGGTAAAAATTCAATTGAAAAATAAAAAACTTGTTTTTGTTTTTCCGATAAATAGCCCTGTCTGGTATTCTTCCAGTTTCCACTATAGTGAGAGGTAACTAATTTACCTAGTGTTTCATATAATTCCTTACTTGATGCATCAGAGACTGAAAGCGCGAAACGCTCTTGTAATCTCTCTTTAAACTCAACTTTAAATTCTTTTTTGGTGAATGTCATTATAATTTTTATCTACCTTTCAATACACGAACAAAATAATTAACCACGTAATTCATTGTAAAGTGCTATATATTGTTGTGACGATTGTTGCCAACTAAAATCTTTAGTCATTGCTTGCTTCATTAAATTATTAAATGCTTCTCGGTCATCGTAATACAAGAAAATCGCTTTTTTGATAACTTCCATTAAATAATATGGTTGGAAATTATCAAATCCAAATCCTGTTCCTTCACCTGTAACAAGGTTAATAGGCTGGACACTATCTCTTAATCCTCCAATTTCATGGACAATTGGTAAAGTACCGTATCTCATAGCCATCATTTGTGACAGTCCACAAGGTTCCGTAGCAGATGGCATTAGAAACAAATCTGACCCTGCATATATTTGTTGTGCCAAAGTTTCATCAAAAGAAATATTGATACTCGCTTTTTCAGGATATTTATAACCAAAGTACTCAAATTGTTGTTCAAACATCGGGTCGCCTGTACCGAGTAAAACAATTTGTACGTCATATTGTAATAAGTTCTCCATCTCTTGTAATAAAATATGGAAGCCTTTTTGATAAGTTAATCGACTTACCATACCGATTACTGGAACATCTTCTCTAATAGGTAGTCCTAAACGCTCTTGTAAATCTCTTTTATTCAGTTGTTTAATATCCAAACTATCTACGTTGTAATGGTGGTTTAAGCGATTGTCAGTTTCTGGATTGAAGACATCATAATCAATTCCATTTAAAATACCACTTAGATGATGGGATTCCATCCTTAGAATAGGATCTAAACCAAAGCCAAATTCTGCCGTTTGAATTTCTCTAGCATAACTTGGACTAACCGTTGTAATCTTGTTAGCATACAAAATACCTGCTTTCATAAAATTCAACGCCCCATTAAATTGCAAGGTACCATCGTCAAAACGATCAGTTCCAATCCCAAATAATTCAGGTAAAAGATCAGGGCCATATTGACCTTGAAATTCTAGATTATGAATCGTTAAAACTGTTTTTATATGGTTATAAGCAGAAATCCAATTATATTTTTCTTTTAGAAGAAAAGGAATCATCGCAGTATGATGATCATTGAGATGCATCACGTCAGGCACAAAATCAATTTTCTCCATCATTTCAATAATAGCTTGTTGAAAAAAGGCGAATTTTTCTCCATCATCATAATCTCCATAGATGTTTTGGCGATCAAAGTAGTATGAATTATCAATAAAATAATAATCGATTCCTTCATGATTTAAATATTTAATCCCACAATATTGTTTGCGCCAGCCTACATTAACTGTAAAATTAACAATATCTTGGCACTGATCTTTAAATTCTTGAGAAATTTTTGAAAAGAAAGGCAAAACAACTCTTACGTCTATGCCGTTTCTCTTTAATTCTTTTGGTAAAGCACCAGCTACATCGCCTAAGCCACCTGTTTTGAAAAAAGGATTACACTCAGCTGTGCAAAATAAGACTTTCATTTTCTTGTTCCTCCATTTGAATCACATCTTCTACAATATGAGCATTTTTTCTAATCACTATTGGATTTTCAGCTGTGCCTATAACGCTGACACCCTCTTCAATCACAACATTCTTATCTAAAATAGCATACTCCACAATAGCGTTCTTTTTAATCGTTGATTTCGCCATGACAATCGAATGGTTAACTTCTGCCTCTTCGTTTACCATTGTTCCTGAAGATAACAATGAGTGCGCTACATTACCATAGATTAAACATCCAGCAGCAATTTGACTGTTACTTACACGACTTGACCTTGCATAGTAAGTTGGTACTTCATTAATATTTTTCATATAGATTTTTTTACTAGAATGTAGAAGTGATAAAAATTTAGTTGATTCTAACATTTCCATATTCGCATCATAATATGATTTGATATCAAAAATATTGCTTAGATAGCCTGTATATTCAAATGCCCAAGTTGTTTTTGTTTTCATCGCATCCTTCAGTACATCTTCTATGGTGACAATCCCATCATTTGTTCGCCATTTTTTCAACTCTTGAATTAACCAATCAGATTTAACAATACAAATATTCATAAATAAATTATCAGTTTCAGTTTCGGTATTTTTAGTAGTTGATATATTTTCTACTTTGCCATTTTTAGAAATGTCTAAAATAATATCTTCAGGAGAAATTTGATTTTTAGGCATTTTTTTGTAGACAACTGTAATATCTTCACGGTGCATATTATGGACGTTTTTAACTTGGCTTAAATCTAAATTACAAAGCATTTTATTTCCCATAAAAACAGTAAATTCTGAATCTGATTTTTCGATGTATTCAATCACTGAATCATAGTAATGATCATCTTCAGGCTCACGCTCTTGCAGACCTTCAAAGAAGTGCATGAAGTAACGATTCGGTAAACTACTTAAGTTCCATTCCTTGCCACCACTGATATGATCAATGACTGATTGTGTCATACCTTGATTAAAAATCATATAAATCGAATGAATATCTGCATCAATAACATTAGATAAATTAAAATCAATCATTCGGTAAATTCCATCAAAAGGTAATAACGAAACAGGTCTTCTGGTTGTTAACGGTAATAAAGCATCCATTTTTTTTATGTCTGCTAAAATAGCACATGTTTTATTAGTCTTCATCGCTACACACTCCTATAATTTCAGCATTTCCTACAACAGCTACTTGCTCTTTTCCTTCAATGACTGCATTGTCGCCGACAACAGCATTTTCCCCAATAATCGCTTTATAAACAATCGCATTTTTCCCAATTCTAGCACCAGACATAATCACACTATCAGATACTTTTGCTCCTTCTTGAATCTGAGCGTCTGTTGAGACAATACTGTGATTCACATCTCCTGATACATAACACCCACTAGAAATCAGTGACTCATTAACTTTAGCGGTTTTGGTTAAAAATTGAGGTGGAGAGACACGATGTCTTGTTGTAATTCGCCAGTTACGATCACGTATATTTAGTGGGTTTTCAGGATCAATAAACTCCATGTTAGCTTCCCACAATGATTCTACAGTCCCTACATCTTTCCAATAGCCTTTAAATGCATAAGCATAAACTCTCTCTCCACTATTGATATATGAAGGAATCACATGTTTCCCAAAATCTAACATCTCGCCATCTTTTTGATGAGTTGTTAAGAAAAATTCTTTTAAATAAGCCCAATTAAATATATAAATCCCCATTGAAGCTAAATTATTTTTAGGCTCTTCTGGTTTTTCTTCAAATTCAATCACACGATTATTTTTATCTGTATTCATTATCCCGAATCGTGAAGCTTCTTTATATGGCACCTCTATAACTGATACTGTAAGAGATGCTTTCTTTTCTTTATGTGCTTCTAACATTTTTTCGTAATCCATCGTATAAATATGATCTCCTGATAGAACTAAAACATACTCTGGATCCATACGGTCTATATAATCCATATTTTGGAAAATAGCATGTGCGGTCCCTTCAAACCACTTACTACCGTCATTAGCAGAGAAAGGTTGTAAAATAGTTAAATCTGAATTAATTCCATCTAGTCCCCAACTATCCCCATTGCCTAGATGTGAATTTAAAACAAGTGGTTCATATTGTGTAATAACACCAACATTCGAAATATTTGAATTGATACAATTACTCAGAGTAAAATCAATGATACGATATCTTCCGCCAAAAGGCACAGCTGGTTTCGCATTATTTTGAGTTAATTTTCCAAGTCTAGATCCTTTACCACCTGCTAAAATCATTGCTAACATTTCTTTTTTCATACTAATCTGATGAAGTAAATTCTTCATCAGCCTCCTCTCGATAAGTTATTTTTTTCGAGTCATTTTTACATCATTTGGTTTTAAAATAATAGCTCCTAACGCTGGAACAATCGTCTCAATTATAGGATTGAACTCTTTATTGTTAAAAGTTTCACAATCACTGTTGTGACTTTCCCACGTTCCACCATATTCTTTCATTTCAGTATTCCAAATTTCTGTATATGTGCCTTCATATGGCACTTCAATTTGAAATTCTTTTCTTTCAATTGGTGTCATATTTAACACAACAATTAAAAAATCCTTTTTTTTCTTTCCTTGTCTGATAAAGGATAAAACTGTTTCATCACTGTTATCAGCATCTATAATTTCAATTGTTTGAGTACTATCCTCTAATTCCCATAAAGATGCGGATTCTTTATAAAGTTGATTTAATTCAGAAGTAAAGAACTGCATTTTTTGATTCAATTCATCCTCTAAATCTTTCCATTCTAAAGATTCATTAAATTTCCATTCAAGAAACTGACCAAATTCACTTCCCATAAATAGTAACTTTTTCCCTGGGTGAGTCATTAAATAAGTATATAAATTTCTTAATTGAGCAAATTGTTTATATCGATCTCCCCACATTTTATGCATTAAGCTTTTCTTCCCGTGAACCACTTCATCATGAGATAAAGGTAAAATAAAGCGTTCATCTAGCATATACATAAAAGAGAAAGTCATGAGATTAAAATTATCTTTTCTAAGATACGGATCCATCTCATAAAAACGTAAAATATCATTCATCCATCCCATATTCCATTTATAATCAAAACCTAGCGATTCTTCAATGCTTCCAGTAATTTTAGTTTCAGATGAGCTTTCTTCAGCAATCATTAAAACTTCTGGATGCTCATGTTTCATCACCGCATTTAATTTTTTTAAGAAATGGCAGCCTTCTAAGTTACTAATGCCACCTTCATGGTTTAACGTGAACGGACCATCATCATAGTTTCTGTAAATCATGCTGGACACTGCATCAACTCGGATACCATCAATATGAAAATGTTTCACCCAATAGAGAATGCTTGAAATTAAAAAACTTTGGACTTCTGGTTTTCCTAAATCAAAGTTAATCGATCCCCAACGAACATTTTTAGCTCGATCTTCCTCTGTGTATTCAAATTGTGGTGTTCCATCATAATAGGCTAATGCATCATCATTAACACAAAAATGTCCAGGTACCCAATCGACAATGACGCCGATATTATTTAAATGACATGTTTCTACGAAATCTTGTAGCTCTTCTGGCGTTCCGTAATAAGAGCATAACGCAAAATAGCCTATTAATTGATATCCCCACGATTGGTCTAAAGGATGCTCCATTAATGGCATAAATTCAACATGAGTATAATTCATCTTTACTAGGTAAGGAATCAAATCATCTTTCAGTTCTTTAAAGCCGTATGGTTCTCCATCAGAATAGTGTTTAAACGAACTTGCATGTACTTCATATATATTTAGCGGTCTCTTATCATGTTTAATGCGTTTATTTCTACCTCTCCAAAGACCATCTTTCCATTTTTTTTCTGTTCCAGTATAAACAACAGCTGCAGTACCTGGTCTTTGTTCAAATTTTTGGGCAAAAGGATCAATTTTCATGATTTTACGACCGTTAATTTGTGTGATGTGATATTTATACAAATCCATTTGTTGAGGTGTGTTTGTAGTGATTTCCCAAATACCTGTCTGTTCATCTCTATGCATCGGTTCTGTATCTTGCCAGTTATTGAAATCTCCTACAAGAAAAACTTCTAATGCATGTGGTGCCCAGACTCTAAAAACATAATAAACATTGTCATCTTTAACTATTTGATGAACGCCTAATACATCTTGGCTTTTGAAATTTTCACCCGTTAAAAACGATTCTTTTTCACTTAGAGAAACTTCATGAAAAATTGGTAATTCAGTTACTTTCATAAATTAAATTATCACCCTTTCCAACACATTGGTACAAACAAATAAAAAGAGTTAATTTATATTGTTTATAGTTATATAATACCACAAAAAAACAACGTTAGTTCTTTATTATTAAAATTTCATTCATTTAATATAACGTTTTCATTTTTTAGAGTTATTATTAAAAATGTGAATGTTTTTATATTCTAAATATTATAAAATGAACATAACGCAACAATCTACTTCTAGAACTTTTTAGCTTTATATGAACCAA
>CAUQFM010000062.1:0-13716 GCA_963517295.1 uncultured Vagococcus sp. | reverse complement strand
TAGTTCCTCCAGTTGCTTGGAGCTAAGCGCCTTTTTCATCATTCTATTTTAATAAAGCAAGTAACTCTTCATTGCTGATTTTTTGATCGAATACTTGATCTCCAACAATCACTGTTGGGATAAAGAAGACGTTTGATTCTTCAGCTTCTTTAAGGATTGCAGTAGATGTTGCTTGATAGTCTTGTAAAGTTAAACTTAATTTTTCAGTTGCAAAAGTAGCAATATCTGTGTGATCTTCTAAATCGCCCCAATCATCTTGAGTTTCATAGATCGATAGAATCGCGCTAAGTGCAGAAGGATCATTTGGTACATAATGGTGCATCACATTACCTTTTGCTAGAGAGGGCTTTTCTTTATCAAATAATTTAATAATTCGTTGGATTTTACCAGCATTAACATAATCTTGGAGTAAGTCATTTTTTTCATCTGACCATTGTCTACAATAAGGACATCTCAGATTGACAAACTCTACGATTTTAATGGGTGCATTATCATTCCCAATTTTAATGCCTGTTTCTAAATTGATTTTTGTTACATCAACATCTGTCATTCCCATAAGATCACTCCTATTTTAATTTTGAACTATTAATCATTACGTCATCGATTAAACCATAAGCTTTTGCTTCTTCAGCAGACATGAAGTTATCACGATCTGTATCTTTTTCAATCACTTCGATTGGTTGGCCAGTATTCTCAGCTAAGATATTATTTAATCTTTCCCGTGTGTTTAAAATGTGACGAGCCGCAATTTCAATTTCAGTTGCTTGACCTTGTGCGCCACCTAATGGTTGATGAATCATGATTTCAGCATTTGGTAAAGCAAATCTTTTACCTTTTGTTCCTGCTGTAAGTAAGAATGAACCCATAGAAGCAGCCATTCCTAAAACAATTGTTTGAACATCAGCTTTGATGAAGTTCATTGTATCGTAAATTGCAAGGCCGGCAGAAACACTACCACCTGGTGAGTTAATATAAATGAAGATATCTTTTTCAGGATCTTGTGCATCTAAGAATAAAAGTTGCGCGATCACAGAGTTTGAAACATTATCATCAATCGGACCACTTAACATGATGATGCGGTCTTTTAAAAGTCTTGAGTAAATATCGTAAGCTCGTTCTCCACGAGAAGATTGCTCGATAACTGTTGGTATTAAATTCATAAAAATTCCTCCTAAACTAAAACGCTCATTAATTGTATTTTAACATAATTTTTTTTAACTACCTAGTAAAAGAATAACTGATAGGTCAATAAAGGTCAAAGGATTTGTTTAGCCATTATTTGTGAATATAAAAAGACTGTCCCATAAGTAAAAAAATGCAGAGGACAATCTCTAAAAATGGTTAAAATTCATTGTAAATAAAGCCGCCACCGCTTGATTTTAAATAACCATAAAGATAAATCATCATTAAAAGAATGGCTGCATAAAAAAATGATTTACCGATGAATTTAAGAATTTCTTTTTGTTTATTTGTCACATAATCACCTTTATTATTTATTTTTGTCTATATCTTGATCGATACTGTTGAGTTTGTTGATTTAGAAAATGAAAATATCACAAACTACTACAAACAGAATTGTATACTAAACGCGATTATTTTTCAAGAAATCCTCCTGATGTCTCTTTTTGTGCGATAAGGTCATAATATTTATTAAACGTTTACAATCCAATAGTAAGTGAAAATAAAGGTTAAGGTAAGTTAATATTCTTGACAATCAGATTGTATGTTTTAAAATTGTAAGGAGAGAGGTGATTTTATGATAAATGCATATAAAGAATATTGGCGTAATATGTCGTTGATGAATGCTACAGCTACTCGAGGACAGTACTGGTGGCCACAAGTTATTAATTATTTTGTATTAGTTTTGTATTCAGTGTTAACTAGAGCGTATAAATATATTGACTTTATGTCTGATGGAACAAATATTGTCAAAGAGTGGAATTTAGTCACAATTATTTTTACAATTTTAGGTTTACTTATTTGGTTAGCTAATTTCACTGTTCGTGCAAGAAGATTACACGATAGAAATCACAGTAACTGGTGGGTATTATTCTATTTAATTCCTATAGTTGGATCAATAGTAGTGTTTGTTGCTTTGGTGCTACCGAGTAAGGAAGAAACAAGATGGTCAGCTAATCAATCTCAGTATTAAAAAGATTAATAAATCAAAGAGACTACCCAAAATGAATTTGAACATTTATTCTTTTGGATTAAAAAAACTACAGCAAAATATATTTTGCTGTAGTTTTTTTTATTAATAATCATTTTTAGTTGAGCTTTAAATGTAACTTATAGTTGTTCAATATCAATTACACCAAGCGTTACCTATTTCTTTAGTGATCATTTGTATGATACAATCAATCATGAAAACGCGCCCTAAGGGAATCGAACCCCTGTCTCAAGAACCGGAATCTTACGTGATATCCACTACACTAAGGGCGCAGACAGTGATAATTGTAACAAAATATAAAAAAATAGCAAGAAGAATCAATGATTAGAAAGGAAATTTGCATGAGATTTGAACAACATTTAGGTCAGAGTCAAAAACAAACGACTAAACTTGCCATGACACAAGAATTGAGACAATCGATTCAAATGCTCCAATATAATACAGAAGATTTATTAACTTTTCTTGAAAATAAAACACTAGAAAATCCGCTAATGGAAGTAAAAATAACTGTGGATGAATACGACTATCCAATTAAAAATAAAACTAGCACCAGCTATGAACATGATAATAAAGAATGGTTAAACGAGGTGCCAGATGAAACAGTTTCTTTATTTGATCACTTAATTAAGCAAATTCACCTAAATTATAGAGATACCTATTTAAGGCAACTTGTTCTATTTTTGGTTGAGTATATTGATGTGAATGGTTACCTAACAATTACTATAGAAGAAACTGTGGAAAAAACTAATGCTAGTAGTATTCAAATACTAGATGCTTTGACGTTACTTCAAATGCTTGAACCTGTTGGCGTGGGTGCTAGAAGTTTAAGTGAATGTTTAATGTTACAAATTGAAAAAGATCAGCAAGCGCCTAATATGGCTTACATTATTATAGAAGAGTATTTTGAAGAATTAGCTAATCGAAAATGGAGTATCATAGAAAAAGCCTATAAGATAGAGCTATTTGAGATTCAGGAAATCTTTGATTACATAAAAAAATTAAATCCTTATCCTGGAGCAGGCTTTAATCAAGAAAAGGAAATGTATATTATTCCTGATGTCATTGTTAGAGAAGTTAAAGGTAACTTAGAAGTTTTGAGTACAAAGCAGGGAGCGCCTAGCGTTATTTTTCAACAAGCATATTTTGATAAGATGAAGCAATCAGAAGATAGAGAAGTTATCGAATACTTGAAAGACCGAAAAGCAGAATTTGACTGGATTAAAAAAGGTGTGATTCAAAGAGGAGATACCATATTAAGAGTGGCAGAGGAAATTGTTAAGAGGCAAAGTTCTTTCTTTTTAAATACACAAAGACCGTTAGCACCTATGCAACTAAAGGAGATTGCTAAAGAATTATCAATCCATGAATCTACCGTCAGTCGCAGTATTAATGGTAAATATTTAGAAACAGATTTTGGTATATTTGAATTACGATCGTTCTTTACAGTAGGTTTGTCACAAGAATTAACAGACGAAGAACTTTCAACTAATATGATTAAAAAGCAGATAGCAAGCATTGTCGAAGTGGAGAATAAGCAAAAACCACTTTCAGATCAAAAAATTGTCGAATTATTATTAACAGAAAAAATTCAGATTTCAAGAAGAACAGTGGCCAAGTATCGAGAAGAATTAGGAATTACTTCATCAACAAAGAGAAAGCGTTATGATCGTTAAAAATGATAAATATTCGTTATTTCACTTGAAATATAGTTTGATAACTGTTAGAATATGTTCGTAAGGTTGAAACAAACAAAATGTCTTTTGATTTGGATTCAACCTATTTTTTTACCATAGCTGGGTCGAAATAAGTCTACGTTGGACTAAAAATGACCTACGGAAGGAGTCAACTCAATGCTTCGCGATTTAGAGATGATTGAGAGAATTGCTCCGGATATGATGCAAACAGTTGAAAAGAGATTTCGTATCTTGCGTAACATTTATTGGATGCAACCAGTGGGCAGAAGAACATTGGCACAAAAAATAAATATATCAGAGCGTATGTTACGAACTGAAACGGACCTTCTAAAGCAACTTAACTTAATAGATGCTTCTAAGAGTGGTATGACTTTAACAAAAAACGGATTACAGGTTTACGAAGGCCTCGAAAAATTTATGGCGGAGTATTCAGGTACACGTGTTAAGGAAAGAGAATTATCTAAACAATTAGGTATTGCTCGTTGTATCATAGTTCCAGGAGATAGTGATCTTGAAGGAAAAGTTTTAGAAAGTTTTGGTACGATTGTATCAGATGTTTTAGCAACTCAATTACCAGACGGGGAAAACACCATCGCAGTTATGGGTGGAACAACAATGGAAACTGTAGCACTAAATATGCAAGAATTAGAAACAGATAAACGTCATAACTTATTCGTTCCAGCAAGGGGCGGTGTGGGTGAGACAATTAATATCCAAGCTAATTCAATTAGTGGCATGATGGCAGAAAAATCAGGTGGCGATTTTAGAGTGTTGTATGTACCAGAGCAAGTTAGCCCTGAAACATATGAGATTTTACTTCATGAACCAACTGTACAACGTGTGCTTAATCTTATCTCCAATTCGAATTGTGTGATCCATAGTATTGGGCGCGCACTTCACATGGCGAAAAGACGTGGCATGAATTCAAAAGAGTTAGCAATGCTAACCAATAAAGGAGCAGTCGCTGAGAGTTTTGGCTATTTCTTTGATGAAGACGGGGAAGTCGTTTACAAAATCCCACGCATCGGTCTGCAACTAAAAGACCTAAAAAATATACCGTATGTTTTGGCTGTTGCTGGTGGTAGATCAAAAGCAAAAGCAGTGGAAGCATACATCAAAAATGCACCTAAACAGACTTGGTTAATAACCGATGAGGGTGTAGCTAATCAGATTTTAAAAGAGGTAACTCTTTAAAATAAAATAATTTTTTGATTTTCTAAAGGAGGAAATCCCGCATGACAGTAAAAGTAGGTATTAATGGTTTTGGACGTATTGGTCGTTTAGCATTCCGTCGTATCCAAGAAGTAGCAGGATTAGAAGTAGTAGCAATCAATGATTTAACAGACGCAAAAATGTTAGCTCATTTATTAAAATATGACACTACACAAGGACGTTTCAATGGTGACGTTGAAGTTCATGATGGTTTCTTTAAAGTTAACGGAAAAGAAGTTAAAGTTTTAGCTAACCGTAATCCTGAAGAATTACCATGGGGCGAATTAGGCGTAGACATCGTTTTAGAATGTACTGGCTTCTTTACTTCTAAAGAAAAAGCTGAATTACACTTAAAAGGTGGAGCTAAACGTGTTGTTATCTCTGCTCCTGGTGGAAATGACGTACCAACAGTTGTTTATAACACTAACCACGATATTTTAACAGGTAAAGAAACAGTTATCTCTGGTGCTTCATGTACTACTAACTGTTTAGCTCCTATGGCTGGTGCATTACATACTAACTTCGGTATCGTTGAAGGTTTAATGACAACAATCCATGCATACACTGGAGACCAAATGACATTAGACGGTCCTCACCCTGGTGGAGACTTCCGTCGTGCACGTGCTGCTGCAGAAAACATCATTCCTAATACTACTGGTGCTGCTAAAGCTATTGGCTTAGTAATCCCAGAATTAAATGGTAAATTAGATGGAGCTGCTCAACGTGTTCCTGTTGCAACTGGTTCATTAACTGAATTAGTAACTATCTTAGACAAAAAAGTTACAGTTGAAGAAGTTAACGCTATTATGGAAAAAGCTGCTAACGAATCTTACGGTTACACAACTGACCAAATCGTATCTTCTGATATCGTTGGTATGACTTTTGGATCATTATTTGATGCAACACAAACTAAAGTTATGACAGTTGGCGATCAACAATTAGTTAAAACTGTTGCTTGGTATGACAATGAAATGTCATACACTGCACAATTAGTTCGTACTTTAGAATACTTTGCTAACTTAGCTTAATTTTATTAAGTAAGTATCAAGTGTTTCATTAGAAGCGGGGGAGCCAACGCGCTTCCTCGCTTTTTTAATTAACCATTTCAGGGAGGATTTACTCATTATGGCGAAAAAAACAGTAGAAGATTTAGAATTAAAAGATAAAAAGGTTTTAGTCCGTGTCGACTTTAACGTTCCATTAAAAGATGGTGTTATCACTAACGATAACCGTATTTCTGCAGCATTACCAACAGTTAAATACATTGTTGAAAATGGTGGGAAAGCTATTTTATTCTCACATTTAGGCCGTGTTAAAACTGAAGAAGATAAAGAAGGTAAATCATTAGCACCAGTTGCTAAACGTTTGTCTGAATTATTAGAAAAACCAGTTACATTTGTTCCTCAAACAAGAGGTGAAGAATTAGAACAAGCAATTGCTAACATGAGCAATGGCGATGTTTTAGTTGTTGAAAATACTCGTTTTGAAGATATTGACGGTAAAAAAGAAAGCAAAAATGATCCTGAATTAGGAAAATATTGGGCTTCTTTAGGTGATGTATTCGTGAATGATGCCTTTGGTACTGCTCACCGTGCTCACGCTTCTAACGTTGGGATTGCTTCAAACTTAACATCAGCAGCTGGTTACTTAATGGAAAAAGAAATTAAGTTTATCGGTGGAGCTGTAGACGAACCTAAACGTCCATTCGTGGCTATCTTAGGTGGCGCTAAAGTTTCTGATAAAATTGGTGTTATTGAAAACTTAATCGACAAAGCAGATAAAATTCTTATCGGTGGTGGAATGACTTATACTTTTGGTGTTGCCAAAGGACGTAAGATTGGTCAATCATTAGTAGAATTAGATAAAGTAGAATTAGCTAAAACTTTATTAGAAAAAGCTGGCGACAAAATTATTTTACCAATCGATACTGTTTGTGCTGCTGAATTCAGCAATGATGCAGTAACAACTATTGTAGATGGTGATTCAGATATTCCTGATGATCTTGAAGGATTAGACATTGGACCAAAATCAATTGAATTATTCACTAAAGAATTACAAGGTGCTAAAACAGTTGTATGGAACGGACCAATGGGCGTTTTTGAATTACCAACATTCGCTAAAGGGACTGTTGGTGTTTGTGAAGCAATCGCTGATTTAAGTGATGCAACAACAATCATCGGTGGTGGAGATTCTGCTGCTGCAGCAATACAATTAGGCTATGCTGATAAATTCACACACATTTCAACTGGTGGTGGCGCTTCTCTAGAATATCTAGAAGGTAAAAAATTACCAGGCGTTGAAGCTATTTCTGATAAATAAATCCAACCAATAAGGAGACCAAAACATGCGTAAACCAATTATTGCAGGTAACTGGAAAATGAATAAAACTGTTTCTGAAGCTAACGCTTTTGCTGAAGCAGTGAAAAATAATGTTCCGTCAAGTGATAAAGTAGATTCAGTTATTGGATCACCATCACTTTTCTTAACAGACTTAGTAAATATTGCTAAGGGAACTGATTTAAAAATCTCAGCACAAAACTGTTACTTTGAAAACAGTGGTGCTTTCACTGGTGAAACGTCACCTGCTGCTTTAGCAGACTTAGGCGTAAACTATGTGATCATTGGACATTCTGAGCGTCGCGAATATTTTGGCGAAACAGATACTGATGTAAACAAAAAAGCTAAAGCTATTATTGCTAACAACATGACACCAATTCTATGTTGTGGTGAATCTTTAGAAACTTATGAAGCTGGTCAAACAGCATCATGGATTGAAGGACAAATCAAAGGCGGTTTAGCTGATTTAACTGACGATCAAGTATCTAACTTAGTCATCGCTTATGAACCAATCTGGGCAATCGGAACTGGTAAATCTGCTGATGCTAACATCGCTGATGAAATCTGTGGTGTGGTTCGTGGTACTGTTGCAAAACTTTACAACGATACTGTAGCTAGCAAAGTTCGTATCCAATACGGTGGTTCAGTTAAACCTGAAAACATCGCTGAATATATGAGCAAAGAAAATGTTGATGGTGCTTTAGTAGGTGGAGCTTCTCTTGAAGCTGAATCTTTCTTAGCATTATTGGAGGCTGTAAAATAGTATGAGTAAAACTCCTATCGCTATGATTATCCTTGATGGATATGGCAAACGTGATGAAGTAACAGGTAATGCTGTTCTTCAAGCAAATACACCAAATTTTGATCGTTATTGGAATGAATTTCCACATAACCAACTTAAAGCTTCTGGTTTAGATGTTGGTCTTCCAGAAGGTCAAATGGGTAACTCAGAAGTCGGCCACACTAACATTGGTGCTGGACGTATCGTTTACCAAAGTTTGACACGTATTGATAAAGCCATTCAAGATGGAGAATTCCAAACGAATGAAGCTTTAAATCATGCGATTGACCATGCATTAGAAAATAATTCAGATCTACATTTATTTGGTTTATTATCTAATGGTGGTGTACATAGTCATCAAAATCACCTTTACGCTTTACTAGAAATGGCAAAAGCTAAAGGCGTTAAAAATACTTACGTTCATGCTTTCTTAGATGGCCGTGATGTAGCTCCGACATCTGGTAAAGGTTACATGGAAGAACTTGTTTCTTTCATGGCAAAACTTGGCTATGGTGAAGTAGCAACTGTCTCTGGTCGATTCTATGCAATGGACCGTGACAAACGCTGGGAACGTGTTGAAAAAGCTTATTCTGTTTTAACAGAAGGTAAAGGCAATACAGCTACTAACCCAGTTGAAGCAATTGAAGCTTCATACGCAAGTGGAAAAAATGACGAGTTCGTTTTACCAGTTGCGATTGAAAAAGATGGCAAACCAGTTGGAACTGTTAAAGATAATGACGCTGTTATTTTCTTCAACTTCCGTCCTGACCGTGCGATCCAGTTATCAAATGCTTTTACTGATGTTGAGTGGGAACATTTTGACCGTAAAGTGTGTCCTAAGAATATGAAACTTGTAACGATGACTTTATACAATCCAAGTATCGTTGCTGAAGTAGCATACCCACCAATTGAAATGAAAAATGTTATTGGGGAAGTTCTTTCTGATAAAGGACTAAAACAATTACGTATTGCTGAAACTGAAAAATACCCACATGTTACCTTCTTCATGAATGGTGGACGTAATGAGGAATTTCCAGGTGAAAGCAGAATTTTAATTAATTCTCCAAAAGTTGAAACGTATGATTTACAGCCAGAAATGAGTGCTTACGAAGTAACAGACGCTTTAGTAGCTGACATCGAAGCTGGAAACAATGACGCGATTCTTTTAAACTTTGCCAATCCAGATATGGTTGGACATTCAGGAATCTTAGAAGCGGCAATCAAAGCGATTGAAGCTGTCGATGAGTGTTTAGGTAGAGTTGTTGATGCTGTTCATGCTAAAGGTGGTCATGCCATCATATTTGCCGATCACGGTAACTCTGAAACAATGACAACACCTGAAGGTAATCCACATACTGCTCATACAACTGTTCCAGTACCAGTCGTTGTGACTGTTTCTGGCGCTGAGTTAAGAGAAGGGGGTCGCCTAGCTGATATCGCTCCTACTATGTTAGATTTATTAGGGGTAGAAAAACCAGCTGAGATGACAGGAGAGTCATTAATTAAATAATCGTTTTATCGTTGCGAAAAATGGTAAAACTAGTTAGAATGATAGTATGGGATAATATGTCCCTTAGCTAATAAAACAATACAACCTAAAGGAGAGAAAAAAACAATGTCAATTATTACTGATGTTTATGCTCGCGAAGTCCTAGACTCACGTGGAAACCCAACAATCGAGGTAGAAGTTTATACTGAAAGTGGTGCTTTTGGTCGCGGTATGGTTCCTTCAGGAGCTTCAACTGGTGAATACGAAGCCGTTGAATTACGTGATGGCGATAGCGCTCGTTATTTAGGTAAAGGTGTTTTAACTGCTGTTGACAATGTAAACAACATTATTGCTGAAGAAATCATCGGATTCGACGTTCGTGATCAAATGGCAATCGACAAAAAAATGATCGAATTAGACGGTACTCCAAACAAAGGTAAATTAGGAGCTAACGCTATTTTAGGTGTTTCTATCGCTGCTGCTCGTGCTGCTGCCGATTACTTAGAAATTCCTTTATACCACTACTTAGGTGGATTTAACACTAAAGTATTACCAACTCCAATGATGAACATCATCAATGGTGGATCTCATGCTGATAACAGCGTTGACTTCCAAGAATTCATGGTTATGCCTGTTGGAGCTGCTACTTTTAAAGAAGCTATCCGTATGGGTGCTGAAATCTTCCATAACTTAGCTAAAGTATTAAAAGCTAAAGGTTTAAATACTGCTGTAGGTGACGAAGGTGGATTTGCTCCTGACTTAGGTTCTAACGAAGAAGCTTTAGAAGTAATCATCGAAGCTATCGAAGCTGCTGGTTATGTTCCTGGTAAAGATGTACGTTTAGCAATGGACGTTGCTTCATCAGAATTCTACAACAAAGAAACTGGTATGTACGACTTAACTTCAGAAGGACGTTCTTTAACTTCTCAAGAAATGGTTGCTCTATACGAAGACTTATGTTCTAAATACCCAATCATCTCTATCGAAGATGGATTAGATGAAAACGACTGGGAAGGCTTCAAGAGCTTAACAGAAAAATTAGGTAAAAAAGTTCAATTAGTTGGGGATGATTTATTCGTAACTAACACTGAAAAATTAGCTCGTGGTATCAAAGAAGGTATCGCTAACTCAATCCTAATCAAAGTTAACCAAATCGGTACTTTAACTGAAACATTTGAAGCTGTCGAAATGGCTAAAGAAGCTGGCTACACTGCAGTTATCTCTCACCGTTCTGGTGAAACTGAAGATGCAACAATTGCTGATATCGCTGTTGCAACTAACGCTGGTCAAATCAAAACTGGTTCTGCTAGCCGTACTGACCGTATTGCTAAATACAACCAATTATTACGTATTGAAGACCAATTAGGTGAAGTAGCTCAATACAAAGGTTTAGCTTCATTCTACAACTTAAACGACAAATAATTTTAGTTTAAATAAAGCTTATTCTAATAGGAATTAAAACTGTTCGGACGTATGAGACTCTTCTTTTGAAGGGTCTTTTTTTTTACATTTAGTTATAAATGTTTTGATGTATACCAATTTTGGTTGGTTGTAGATATTTTTTGTATTGCTAATTAGAGAAAGCTTGTAGTTAGTTATACCTTACTTTTTATTTTCTTTTATTAATTTTTAGGTAAAGGAAGTATATTTTGTGGAAATTAATGAGGTTTTGGAAGAGTATTTATTAGATTGCAAGATTAGAAATTTATCAAAGAAAACTATTAGTTCTTATAATTATCAAATTGGTATTTTTGTTAAATATATGGAGACTGAATTTAATGAAAAGGATATTGTAAAAGTAAAAAAAATCCATGTGAAAAAATATTTGTTAGACTTACAGGAAACTAAAAAAGCAAACTATATTAACCAGTTGTTAAAAACATTAAAATTACTCTTCAGGTATGCTGTAGAAGAAGATTATTTGGATAAAAATGTTATAGATAATGTTTCATATTTAAAGACGGAAAGAGTATTGTTGAACACTTTCAATGATACGGAAGTGGCAAATATGATTGAACACTATGCAAAAAATACAGATTTTATATCGCAAAGAAACAAAGTAATTATTGAAGTGTTTGCTGATTGTGGGCTAAGAGCACAGGAAGTAAGGGAGCTTAAAAATGAAAATATCTATGATAACTATATAAAATTTTGGGGTAAAGGAAGAAAAGAAAGGATAGTTCCCTTGAGTCCATATTTATCATATTCATTAAAAAAATACAATCGTGTGAAGAAAGGTTATTTTAATAATCTTAGAATTTATAGAGAAATTGAGGATTATTTATTTGTTTCTAAAAGTGGGAATCAACTTAAAAATAATGTTCTACTTGAAAAAATTGTAAAGGATGCATGCAATGAAGTATGTGTTCGTGATGAAATTCAAAGAAAATCTTGCCATTCATTAAGACATTACTACGCACAAAAATTATTGAAGAGTGGTGTTAATCTTTACACAATTAGTAGATTATTGGGTCATTCAAATATTAAAACAACTCAAACATACCTTAATAGTCTAACCAATGATGAAATTTTAAAAGATGTTCAGGGAATTACGCCTTTAACCATATTATTACTTGATAAAAAATTATAGTTAAATACGCAACAGTGTGAAACGGAATGTAATAGATAAAAATGATTTGACTTAAGTTCAGAAGGAAGGTAAATTAAGACCAATCAAATAATGAAAGAGCTTTAATTATGACTAAAACAGTTGGAAAAATCAGCGATACACAAATGATGAGGTGTGTACTCCCAGTGATATTAAAAGAAAAATTTCCTAAAGGAGCAACCTTTGAAACTTTGTGGGAGGAGCTCTGTAAGGATAAGAAATTAGCTATAGTAATGATTAATTCTAAGAAAGAAAAGCGTTTGGGGCTTCTTCAAGGATTAAGTAATCGTATTAAAGACGGTAAGGAAGAAAACTTGATGATTATTAAGAAAGAAGATGGCAAAAATTACTTTATGTATTTTGATGATTCTTTAGAAAAACAAATCAAGCTAACGGAAAACTATTTATCTTCAGTTAAAAACATCAATTTTGATAAGGATACTAAGTTTGAAAAGGTTAGGGAAGACCTACTGAAGGAACAAAAAACATTAATAAAAAAATTGGAGGAGGTAAATAAAAAATTAAAGCTATCAGATGTAGATAAAAAAAGCTGTTTAATGCTGAATTTCCTTATGAAATCTATAAAAATTCCTGCTTTCTACATAGACATACTCTTCTAATAGTATATATATCTACTTAGAATAAATTATCTGAATCAAAGAATCCGAATCTAGAATATGAATGAATAGAAAAAAGTGAAATCTAGTGGAAATATATCACTATCCTACTTTGTATAACTACTTCTAACTTGAGGTATATCCATAATTGTAAAATCTTCAGCTAATCTACATGAATAAATAGTAATTCTACAAACAGAAAAATATCTTTATCAGGAAGCCTTCTCCTGATAAGGGTATTTTTTTATCTTCTTATTGCATTCTTAGTTGAAAATAGTATTTAATGAAAATTTACAAATGAAATAGGAGGACAACTATAATAAGTAAGGTTAAAAGTTAATAATGGAGGGTGAGGAATCAAATGAAAGAAGAGAATATTATTAAAGTAGGCTACGGAAGAGTATCTACAGCGGACAAACAGGATAGTTCCTTAGAAAATCAACAAGAGTTATTAAGGGATTACGGATGTAAGTATATATTTTTTGAAAAAAGCTCAGGGCGGAATGACGACCGCAAAGAGTTTAAAAAATGTATTAAAAAATGTAAATTATTAGCTAAAACAAATAAATTGATTTTGGTGGTAGTAAAAAGCGATAGGTTGAGCAGAAAATTTTCAACGTTAGTAAACACAGTAAACGAGCTAAACGAAGACAATATTGCCTTTAAATCACTAACAGAAAGCTTTGACACATCAACAATTGAGGGGAAATTAATGTTTAATATATTAAGCAGTTTTGCTGAGTATGAAGTCAGTCAAACTCGTGAGCGTATTAAAATGGGGATAGATAAAGCTCGTAAGGACGGGAAA
>CAUQFM010000061.1:0-13770 GCA_963517295.1 uncultured Vagococcus sp. | reverse complement strand
TAACTGGAAGAAACCATAAACAATCCACGGTTTTAGGATTGATTATGGTTTTTGAAGTTACCGAAGGAGCTGCCTTTTGAACCCGGACTACATCAGAGTGGTGAAAAAGGCGTTTAGCTCTGAGTAACTGGAGAAAACCATTAAAAAAGCTGAGGTAGACAATTAAGTCAGCCTCAGCTTTTTTATATTTTTGGTAAATAAAAATTACGATTATCTAAGCCAAATATTCTTTCTGTGTATTCCCCTGGATCGACTTGTTTTAACGCACCTAACATCATTTGCATAGAGGCATCTAAGTTATCTAAATGATGTAGAATTTCAGCTTCCATAATCTTAGGTCTGACAGGTGAGCCATATTCTAGTAACCCGTGATGAGCTAAAACAACATGTTTCAATACAAGTATCTCTTCATCATCCTCAGAAATATTAAGTTCAACACAAGCTTTAGTTATTTCTTCATCTACCATCACAATGTGCCCTAATAAATTTCCCGCTAATGTATATTCAGTACCAATTGGACCAGATAATTCTTTAACCTTACCAATATCATGTAAAATTACTCCTGCATATAATAATGATGGATTGAGTTCCACGTATTGATTACACACACTTTTAGCAAGCTCTAACATCGTCACTGTATGATAAGCTAACCCACCTACAAAAGCGTGATGATTTCTTTTAGCAGCTGGAAAATCAAAGAATTCTTTTTGATATTTACCCACGATATGTCTTACAATCCGATGCCATTTTGCTTGTGTAATTTCGAATAAAAATTCATTAAAGGTTTCTTTAAGTTCATCTATTTGAACAGGTGGTTTTTCCATATAAAGGGCCACATCATCTGGTTCACCCTCTTGAGTTAAACGTAAATTCAAAATTTTTATTTGTGGCATATTTTGATAAACTTCTCGTTTACCACCTAATAAAACAACTTTTCCAGCGACAAAATTTTCTATTTCATCATCTGATGCTCCCCAGTACTTACCGTCGATAGTGCCTGATGTATCTTGAAAAGTAAACGCAATAAATTTTTTACCATTTCTTGCTACTCTAACATCAGCCCCTTTTAATAATGCAAATAATTCAAATGTTTCATCTACAGCTAATTCTCTCAACTTTTTCACACTGAACCATCCCTTCCAATTGTTACAATTGATAAATCATGCGCTTCAAAATAAGCTTTTACTGCTTGGTCTGAAGATAAACAGATTACTTGTGTGTGTTTACTAAAACCACTCAACAGTCTAAATAGAGTCAATTTTCGTTTTGTATCAAAATGAAGCCAACCATCATCAATCATCACAGGCGTATTATAATCTTCTGTATGTAAGTGGACAAATGCCAGTCTAAAAGCCATATATAACTGATCTTTTGTTCCGGTAGACAGTTGAATAATTGACCATCTTTTTTGTTCTTTGTCTCTTACATAAAGCTGACCATTGGTGACAAGAACTTTTATGTAGGCACCATCTGTTAATATTTTGAAATATGAGGTCACTGTCGCTAGTAAAGCTGGTAGTTGTTGATCGGATAAATATTGAAAAACATCTTGAGTTAATTCTTCTGCAATTTTATATGAGATCCATTGGTCTGATAAATCACGAATAACAGACAATTGATTTTCACGTTGCTGATATAAAATATCTAATGAACCATTTTTTTCCATTTGTGACAGTTCATATTTTAACGTTTGAAATTCATCTTGATAAAGACTAATCGTCTCACTCAACTCATCTTCTTTATTTTTAATTCTGATTAAATGTTGATTAATCTCAACTAATTTATATTTTTTCGATAAATCAAAGTAGCTTTCGATGGATAAACCTAAATCTTCTTTTCGAGATTGGCTTACTTTAGACATCTCTTGTTTTTTAATCCAAAACATTGCTTCATCAATACTTGTTACTTGTGGTAAGTCGATTAATGAAAGAACAGCACGCTTACTTTCCGTTATTTTTTTCCTCAAACTATTTAATTGAGACTGAAAATTTTGTTGTGTATTACTTGATAAAGCTTTTTCATTCAAGTACGTTTTCTGCTCATCAACAAATTGTTTCATTGCTTGGAAGCTCTCTTTTGTTGTTCTATTTTCAAGAGGAATCCATTGTTTTGAAAAGGCTAATAAATCGCTATATGAACCTAATACTCGACCAATTTCAGCTAAATTTTCCGTCATCTCTGCTTCTTTTTCTTGAATTGTTTGAAGTTGTAGATAGATTGGGATGCGAGACAACCATAGAGTCATAGTTTCTTTCATTGAAAAGCCGTAAAGTTCTGACCAATTTTGTTTCTTTGTTTGTAAACTAGCTAAACGTGTTTCAATTCCTACAAGTTTATTTTCTAGCTCATGAAGTGAATGTTCCACTTCATCAGACTCTGATAGTTGCAGTAAATAGTCTTCTCTGACTTCTTCAGAAGTTGTGACACTATTTTTTTTCTTGCCTATCGTTAAAAAGCCAAACACACCCACACAAAGCAAGATAACTACTGGAAAATATAACCAACTTTTTCCTAAAGCAACCGCCATGATTAAAAATAAAAGAGCGACTGCTATAGATAAACCTGAAAACATCCGTTGCGTTAGAGGATCTATGCCCTTTTTATTACCTGATTTGGCTGGATCACCAACTTTTGTTGATAATTGATTTTCAGCAGTCGTTAAGGCATAGTTCATGTCTTTTTGGCGAATGATTAATCGACTTTTTTCATTAGATAAGACAACTTTCTCACGGATTAATTCTTCTTCTTCTTTAGCAAGAATCATCATCTCGTCTTCTATATCATCTGATAAATCAATTGCCACAATTTCTTTTGATAATCGATATTTTTTATAAAGTGTTTCTTTACTTTCTTGATAATCTAATAATTGCTCTTCTAATAATTGACGTCTTTCAGTCATTGATTCCACTGCTAATTGATCGTCTAGTAGCTCATCAAAAATTTGTTGATTTTCAATATAAAAGTGATACGCTGGTGATTGTGTTTCTAATTGCTCACCTTGACTCTCGAGTAGTTCTTTTTCTTTATCCAATAAAAAACGATAATTTCTAACCTCTTGTTTGATTTCTTCTATCTTTGAAACAGCCTCATTATCTGATTCAGAAAATTCTCTAGACAACGATTCCCATTCGATATACAAAGGAAACCTTTTTTGTTGTTCTAAAATAGTTTTTTCTAAGTCTGATTGATAATTTTTTTCTTTTTCAGCTGTTTCCACTAAGTTAGTTAACGTACTCATTCGATTATTTTTCTTTTGATAGGTTGCTTCTTGCGATTCAACTAACTCAATCTGTTGTTCTATTTTTTTCAATTGACGTAATTTTTGATTAATCTCAGGTACTCGACCACTTGGTTTGAATAGTTTTTGACGTTCTTTCATAAATGTATCATTCATTTTAGTTAAGCGTTCACTACCTGTTAAGCCAACTGTCAAAAGTAAATGCTGCAACCTAACTTCATTTAACTGGGTTAAATCAGCTAATTGTTCTTGTTGAAAACTAAATACTTGGTCAAAACTTTCTTTCGTTAATGGCGCTAAAACTTTTTCAAGAAATAAATCATTTCCTGATTGCCCATTTTCCAAAGTGACTAAAGCTTGCCCTTTATTCTTCTCTTTAAAGCGCTCAACCGTCACTTTACCGTAAATTTTATCTTCAAATACGACTTTCCCACCATAAATGGCACCATTAACAGGAGTAAAATCACGAATAATCTCTCTTTTTTTAGGAAAACCAAAAAGAATGGTCCGAATGAACTGATAAATTGTTGATTTACCGGCTTCATTTTCCCCAAAAAACAATTGATTATCTGAATAGACATCAAATACTTGATTATTAAATTTTCCAAACCCATCAATTTTTAATTGTAATAGTTTCATTGATCTGCCTCATTTTTAAAAATCATTTTATCTTTAATTAATTGACTGCTTTCATTAACTCGTTCAGTAATATCTTCTTTTTCCCAAGATAAATATTTAGCAATTACTGCTTGTTCCGTTAAATCACTGACAGTCTTCTTAAAAAATTCTTCCGTTTTGTACTTTCTACCTAAATCATCAATTAAGGTTGTTTCAAATCCCATAATCAATTTATCTGAGGTACTTTGAGTCAATACTAACTCTTTTAACCACAAGCGGTTACCTGACTGTTTTAATAATTGCTCTTGTAAATAGCTAACTATTTCTTCTTTTTCTTTAAGAATTAAACGCGTATTTTCAGCTGTTGTCACTAAATTAGCTTCTACAACGTTTAAAGAATAGGCATTTTTAGTTATGAATAGCGAGCTCTCTAAGCTAGCTAATAATTCTTTTTTATCTAATGTTTCTGAAATATTGATTTCTTTTTTATGCCATTTAATATTAGAAACCTCTAGCCACTGATAAGAAACCTCCGAGGACTTAACATCAATAAGTAACACACCTTGTGTTTGGTTTTCCTTTTTCGTATGACCTTGCGGCGTTCCAGAATAGGCTACTACAGGATTTGTTGAGATAATCTCACTTTTATGAATATGACCTAACGCCCAATAATCATAACTTCCTGGTAACTCGCTTGGTGTAAATGGTGCATAATTTTTAGAATTATCGCCATGATAAAAGCCGATATGATAAGTTGTATCAGTTGCTCTTCTCGGATAAAAAGGAATCATTGATTGATTAATCCATTGGTTTTCATAAGAAAAACCACTAATTGAGACTGACTCACCATTTTTCAGCTGAATTGTTTTTGTTTGAACTTCTTCTTTTTTAAAAAGAATGACATTATCTGGCCATTCAAACCAATAACGATTTTCTGTATAATAATCATGATTACCAAAAGACAGAACTACTTTGATATCTTCTTGTTGCAATCTTTCAAATTGGGTCATGATTGCTTTTTGTGTGTGGATAGACGACTGTGCTTGATGAAATGTATCTCCTACGATTAACAAGAAATCAACTTTCAATTCAAGACAACGGTCTACTATTTCTGATAAAACATCTTGGTTTGACGTTTTCAATAAATTTTGAATTTCAGCATTATCTGATTCAATTCCTGAAAAGGGTTGGTCAATATGTAAATCAGCCGTATGAATAAATCTCATCTTTATCACTCCTTCTATACATCATACCTATTTCAAGCTTGTTTTTCTATAAAAAAATAAAGCAGCGTGATGAAAATGGTGTTTAGCTCCGAGCAACTGGAGAAACTAAAAATTATTCAGATAAATAAGAAAGAGACTGACATTTGGGTCAGCCTCCTATAAGTCTTATTCACCCATTTGATATAATTCTTGAACAGGTTTCATGATGATACGGTTTAAATCGTTAACGATCATGCTAAAAGTTTGTTCTTTTTGCATTAAATCTTGAATGACTTCAGCTTCTTGAACTTTAGCTGCCATTTCTTGTGCTTGTAATACATCTTCTTCAGATAATTCTAAGCCTTGCATTTGTTTTTGTTGTAATTCCATTTGTAACTCTTGGAAACTTTGGAATAAGTTAAATGATTCTTCTTCTTTTTTCATTGCATCAAATGCTTCTTTTAAAGCAACAAATTCGTCCATTTGACGGATTTCGCGTTCGATTTGGTTGGCACTATCATAAATATTAGCAGTCATGAAATAAGCTCCTTTAATTTTAATTCTTCTCTATTATTGTAACATTGTTATAAGTAAAAACCTACCCATTATTGTGTGACTTTATTCCAAAATCCGTTCCACATTTCACCTGCAGTATCGACACCTTTTTTAATACCATCACCAAGTGTATTAGCACCTTCTTTAACCTTATCACCTATATCATTAATCGATTCACCAATGCCCGCTCCAGATTTTGGACCCTTTTCTTCAAGGTTCTCTTGTGTCACATCTCCCACAGTAAATGGTGTATTAGGTGAAGCAGCTAATACGCGCTGTGTTTCATCTTTAAAAATACTCGATAAATTGCTACCACTGCTTCCTGTTAAGTAATGATCTGGACCACTCTTATCAAAACCAATCCAAGTCGATACAACCACATCTGGCGTATAGCCAATAATCCATTGATCCTTAGACATACCATCTGCATTTATATTTTCCGTTGTTCCTGTTTTACCAGCAATTGTATAACCTGCTGGCTTGGCTTCAATCCCAGTTCCTGAACTGAAAACACCTTGCAGCATGCTGGTCATTTCATCTGCTACTTCTGGCGTTGTAACACGTTTTGATTTAGATTTTTCATTCTCATAAATAATAACCCCATTAGCATCCTCTATCTTCGTAATAAAATGTGGGTCCATTTTTTGTCCTTGATTGGCAAAAACACCATACGCACTTGCCATATTTAAAGGAGTTGTCCCTTTAGTTAAACCACCTAGTGCTAAACCAGGATAACGGTCTTTTTCATCTAAACTAATGCCAAATTGCTCCGTTTTTTTATACCCTCGATCAATTCCAATTTCATTTAGTAACCACACAGCAGGCGCATTTAAACTTTGAATCAAGGATTGAGTCATCGTCGCTTCACCTGCATATGTTCTTGAATAATTCTGAACATTATAGTAACTTTGTGCCTCATCCTTTAAGACATCATCCGGTTTATAACCTGCTTCAAGAGCTGGTGTATAAACTGAAATTGGTTTTAAGGTTGATCCAGGTGAAAGTTCAGATTGAGTTGCTCGGTTCCAACCACGGTACGTATAATCACCGCGTCCACCTACAATTCCCATCACACCACCCGTTTTAGGATTTAAAGCAACCGACGCCCCTTGAACAATAGCGCCATCACTAGCTGATTCAGGGAATAAACTATCATTAGCAAATGTTTGATCCATCCCTATTTGATACTGTTGATCTAATGTCGTAAAAATCTTATAACCACCTGTTGAAAGATCAGTGTCTTTTAAGCCCGATTTTTTTACAGCCTCAGCAATTACTGCATCAAAATAATACGGATACTTGTATGAATCATGCTCTGGTTGATAGGCATCATGAATTTCAAGCGGTTCTTTCATCAAATTATCTGCTGCTACTTTGTCTAATTTTCCATTATCAACCATCACTGATAACACTGTATCACGACGATTAACCGCATATTCCATGTTATCAATTGGGTTGTAAATATTCGGCCCCTTAAGCATCCCCACTAAAACAGCTGCTTCATCAATCGTCACATCACTAGCATTTTTCCCAAAATACTTTAAGGACGCATCTTGAATACCAAAAACACCATTTCCAAAATAAGCTTTATTCAAATACATCTCTAAAATCTCATCTTTGGTATATTTTTTCTCAATTTCAATGGCTAAGAATAGCTCTCTAGCTTTTCTCGTCATGGTTTGATCTTGGGTTAAAAAGGCATTTTTAGCTAATTGCTGGGTAATCGTACTCCCGCCCCCACCGCTATTATTCCCTCGAAATACTTTTCTAACCATCGCACGTGAAATCCCCTTGATACTATAACCTTTATGTTTATAAAAATCCCGATCTTCTGTAGATACTAAAGCATCTTTGATATAGGGAGATATTTTCCCAAATTCTACGAAACTTCCTTTAGAACCGTATTTTGCTAAAGTTCCTGCTTCATCTCCGTCTTTATCGTAAATCGTGGTAACTTGTTCTAAACCCTTTTTTAAACTGGAAACATTCGTGCTTTTAGCTAAGTAAAACAAATAGATACTGGTCACTAAAACAACGGTCATTGTCACTAAAATCAATATTTTATTGATATGGAACTTCTTCCAAATACGCTTTCTGGAAGCTCTAAATTTTTGAAAATGTGGTTTAAACCACGTCCAAAACTGCATAGCATATTTTTTTATGCTCTCCCAAATTTTTTTTATATTATCCATTTTAACTCCTCATTGTTCGTTTTATTATACTCATTCTAACATATACAACAAGTTAGATGATGCGGCTTAAGCCTTAACTTCTTAATGCTAGCCTATCTTAACATGAAGTTGTTAACAAAATATGTTACAATTTTAAAAAAATATATAAAATTTTATAAATATTTTGTACAGGAGTTTACTATGAAATTTACATTTATCCTACCAAAAGAGCTTAATGAAATGCCCTTAACTAAATTTTTAGAAAAAGATTGGCTCATCCCAAGAAAAGTTCGTCATTTTTTAAGAGTGAGAAAAAATGTTGAAGTTAACCATAAAGTAGCGATGTTTCACCAAAAAATCCATTCAGGAGATACAATTACTTTAACTTTTGAAGAAAGTGATTATCCACTACCTTCCATCCATTTAGGTGATGCTCGAAATATTCAACCGATTTGGGAAGACGAGCATTTGATTATTCTTAATAAAAAATGCGGTCAAAAAACACACCCCAATCAACCAGATGAAACAGACACTTTACTTAATGATTTGGCAGCTTATTTAATCCCTAAAAATCAAATTCCATACGTTGTTCATCGCTTAGACAAAGAAACAAGTGGTGCGATTGTTTTTGCTAAAAATCCATTCATCTTACCTATTTTAGGTCGAATGCTTGAAAAAAAAGAAATCCACCGTATTTATGAAGCCCAAATCGAAGGAACTTTGCCTCAAGATAAATTATGTATTAATAAAAAAATTGGACGGGATCTTCATGACAGAAGAAAAAGAATGATTGATGATATCAATGGAAAAATTGCGATAACTCACATAAAGCTTCAAAAAGAAGAAGAAGAAACAACCTGGATCTCTTGTTGGCTTGAAACAGGTCGCACCCATCAAATTAGAGTTCATCTAGCTTCAATCGGAAAACCAATTTTAGGTGATCCTCTGTATCATCCCAAACCAAACGCTAGCCCTAGACTGCAACTTCATGCACGAGAACTACAATTAATTCATCCTTTTACAAAAGAAGAAATTAAAGCTCAAGCTTTACCTTTTATATCTGATAAATAGTAAAAAGGCTAACTCAAATTCAAGTTAGCCTTTTTACTTCTATTTTCTTTTATAACGCCATTCCTTCATAAAATGCTCCATAGACATTACTGGGTGATAAACCAACATTCTAGGTCCAGAATAACGCATAATTTGCTGCATTTTATCTTTATAACTTTTTTTATAACAGTGAACAGGACAAACTTTACAGGTTGGTTTTTCTTCACCAAAGCGGCAATAATTAAGTCGAGCCATAGCATAAGACACCACATCGTCTTTTTCAACCTGATGAGCCTCATCCTGATATCTCTTATAATAAAGCTCAATCATCGCATTAACCGTTTTTTTCTCAAAAGAGATTTTAGGCCCTTCGTTTACTGCTCTAACCATGTTTGCCTATCCCCTTTTTTAATCTGCTAAAATCCCCACTAACTTTTCTGTGTTTAATCGCTCTTTTTGATTAAAATATGCTGCTAGTTTCTTGAAAACTAATTTATTTTTATTTAACTCATCATTTTCAACTTGTAAAACCAGTAATGGTTCATGTAAACTCATTCGTAATAAGAACCAACCTGAACCATAATCTTTAGAAACGTTGACACGAATGCCTTCTTCATTTTCAGAATCAATCACAAAACCAGCTTCTTGATTAACAAAGTCTGCTAAGTTTTCAATGATTTCATTACCATATACTCGGTAAGCTTCGCCAGAAATTTTAAAACGAACTTCTTGAGCTTCGACGGGTTGTTTTAAGGTAGCAATTAAATCACCAATCATTTTATTTTCTTTTTTAAGTTTAGGTAATAACATTAAAATTTTAGCAATCACATAGGCACCATCGTCTAAAAAGTAATTTTCTTTGAAAGCAGCATGTCCACTCGTTTCAATCGCAAGAGGTGTTTCAATTCCTTGATTATTTAACTCAATAGCTTTATTTATCACATTACGGTAACCACATAAATAACGAACTTGCTTACCACCTAACTCCTCGATAAACGTTTTTAAATGACTCGATGTTGGTGAATTAGTTACAATTGTTTGACCCGTTGCATTTCCCAAAACGATTTGAGCCAAAACTGCAATCAAGCTATTACGGTTAATCACTTCACCTGTCTTATCAACCACAGCCGCACGATCCACATCAGTATCAAAAATAACCCCTAAATCAGCCTTATTTTTAAGAACTGCTTGTTGGATACTTTCCATAGCTTCTTTGTTATCAGGATTTGGCATATGATTAGGAAAATGACCATCTGGATCTAAGAACTGACTCCCTGAAGTATCCGCACCTAATACTTTCAACACTTTCTCAGCAAAGAAACCACCCGCACCATTTCCAGCATCTAAGACGATTTTAAATTCGGATAAAGGCTGTTCTTCCCCTGTTTCTTGTTGGATTTTACTCACCAAATCAGCTGAATATAGTGATAAAATTTCTTTCTTAGTCACACTACCTTTATCCTGTAAATCAGAAACAAAAGGTACGGCATGTTCTAAGATATAATCAATGTCTTCATGCTCAGCGCCACCTTCTTTAGAAAAAATCTTAATTCCATTATAGTAAAAAGGTAAATGGCTCGCTGTAATCATAATCCCACAATCAGCATCAAATTCTTCGAACTGAGTTGCCATAAACATCGCCGGTGTTGTAGCTAATCCAGTATCTAGTATTTCTATTTCTTCTTTCAAAAAACCTTCAATTAATCCATCTTTAATTTCTGACGCAGATAAACGGCTATCGTGACCAATCGCAATTCTCATTGGTTTTCTAGTTACGTTTTTTTCGGATTTCAACCACTCGATAATACCACTCGCTATAATTTGTGCTTCTTTTTTAGTTAAATTAGCTGTAAATTCTTCATGAGAAATCGCAATCCCTCTAATGTCTGATCCATTTTGTAGCGCTAACATTTCTGTCATTTTATTTCCTCCAATAATTTAATCAAGATAAGATAAAAATTTTTCGTTTAGTACTTTTGCGTCTTCTTCTGACTTAGAAATTAAAACAATTGTATCTGTACCAGCTAACGTTCCCACAATTTCAGGAATCGATAGTTCATCTAAATCAGCCGCCACGATATTTGCTGTTCCAAGTGATGTATTAATAACATTCATCACTTGAACGTGAGTCACTCGTATCACGTGTTCTTTAAAGACCTCTTTCAAATTATCTATTGGTTCGATTGCTTTTTCAGGTAATATGTCGTATTTTATCGCTCCATTTGTATCGTGTGTTTTCACCATTTTTAGTTCTCTAATATCTCTTGAAATAGTTGCTTGTGTTGCTTCAATTCCAGATTCGACCAGTTTATCTAATAATTGCTGCTGACTTTCAATTGAATACTGAGAAATAATTTCTTTAATTAAAAGCTGACGGTTCTTTTTCCCCACTTTATCACACATCCTTGCCTACTTATATTAAGTTGATTATACCAAAAAATTGCGCTTATAAATGACAAGGATTTAACAAAATTTAGGATTTATTATTTTTTAGAAACCTCTATTAGCTTTTCGCACAAATCAGCGTACTTTAATCCTGCTGCTTTGGCTTCTTGTGGTAGTAAACTAGTTGGTGTCATGCCTGGCAATGTATTAGCTTCGATACAAAAAATCTCGTTTTCTTGATTCATCATAAAGTCAATTCTTGAATAACCTGATAAGCCTAAAATCTGGTGTACTTTTAAGGCCATATTTTGCATTTTTTCTGTTAATTTCAAACTAATCTCAGCAGGTGTGACTTCTTCTGAACTTCCAGCTTGGTATTTATTTTTATAATCATAAAAACCAATTTTAGGAATAATCTCAATAATCGGTAACACGTCATTACCTAAAATTCCAACCGCAAATTCACGCCCAGACACTTTCTCTTCCAATAAAATATCTGCTTGGAATTTTTTCGCCTCATCAATTGCCACATTAAACTCTTCCATGGTTTCCACAATGGCAACACCAATACTTGAACCGTTATTATTCGGTTTTACCACACAAGGTAAGTTCAGTGTGATACCTTCTTCGTAGATTTGCCACTCTGGTGTTTTTATTCCATGAAAAGCCATGAGTTCTTTAGCTAGTAATTTATCCATAGCAAGAGCGCTACCTTTGTGAGAAGATCCTGTGTAATTAATATTATAAATATCAAATAAGGCTTGTAGCTGTCCATTTTCACCAATACCACCATGAAGAGCTAGAAAAACTATATCTGCTGATTGACATAATGGAATAATGTTTCCCCCAATCTCGCTAGTTAATTGATACTCCATTTTTATTTTTTCTAAATCGGGGCCTGTTTCAGGAACGATATAGCTGTAGGCTTCTTTCTTTAGTTCCTTATACGCCTCATCAAAAGTGGTGAATTCGGGTGTTCCTTCAATTAAATCCACTAACAATACTTGGTGATTTTTACTCATTAAAGCGTTCGCTATTTGTGATCCAGAAGACAATGACACATCCCTTTCATCACTTAATCCACCTGCTAATACGACTATTTTCATCTCTTTTTCCTCCACATGTTTAAATGTTAAATTTTAGTATAGCAAAAAATAGATTAAATTAGCTTGGTGAGCGTTAATTTTAAGGAAAGTTAAGGAAATAAGAAGGATATAGAAAAAGCTCTCAGGATTTAGTTGAGAGCTTTGTTGATTAACATAATGCCAGTTAAATTTAGTTAAAAATAGCGTTAAACCAGTATTTATTTTTTATCTTTTTTCTTTGAAGAATATGTAGCTGCGATGCCACCGAAAATGGCAACAGCAATGGCAATCCATAAAATCCAGTTCATATGTATAGCCTTCCTTTTCTGTTAAATTATAACACGTGTTTACATAACAGGTGATTATTCCAAGTTAAAATTTTAGAAAGTTTTTTAAAAAAATTAGCCAAAAACAGTATAGAATATAATTACTTAGTACTTATATTCAAAGTTGAATGGAGGAAAATCTATGATTACCAAAACAAGGAAACAGGATAACTCTATTACGCTAACAGTTCCAAAAGAATTTGATGTTCCGAATGGTATTGAGGTTAAAGCTAAGCTTGTGGAGAATGGCATACTTTATGAATTTGTAGAACCTAAAAAATAATTTTTTGATTTTAGCGAGGATATTTTAGCAGATATCATTTCTAAAGGCTATAATAAGCAAGATATATTAAATGAATTTAAAAAAAGAAAAACTGAATTGACTTCAACATTTAGGTATATAGCCAAAGACACTATTGCAAATTCTAAACTAATGACAAAAGACGAGTTGGCAAAAGAAATCAGCTTATGACATCATACCTTCAAAATATGTAGTAAAATCTCTAAATGATACAAGACTTTCATTCAGAAGGTTTAAAAAATGGTGGTCAAAATAATAGTAATCCTGGGTATCGAAATTATCACTTTGCTTGCTATGCCGCTTATTTAATTGATCCTGATGGATATAAAATTGAAGCAGTCTGCCATAAATAGGTTTTAATTAATATAAAGTGAAAGGGCTGATTAATTTGATAATAGAGAAAATCAAACAAAATATTTGTTATACAGAATTAGTTTATGATCGAATACGTAAAAAGTTAAAGATAGAGTTGTCAGATGCAGATATTGAAAAAATGATATTTGATGTTGTATCAGATAAAAAAAGCTGTTTGGATAAAAGAGGTAAAAATTTTTATATCACTAATAACATTATGGAAGTTGAAATAACAATTAATTCCAATAATTATAGAGTTATAACAGCTAGCAAAGTGATTTAACCTGTTAGTTATCAGAATAAAAGTAAAACCTTATTTTAAATTTTAGTGAATATAGAGCAAATCCAAACAAAACCCACTATTATTTTTTTGCATACAAAAATTCAAATCTTTGCTTCATCCCAAACATCAACAATAGATTTACCACAAATCTTTCCATTCTTAAATAACTCCTCAGCACTTTCAAATTCGTGTGTAACTG
>CAUQFM010000060.1:0-13879 GCA_963517295.1 uncultured Vagococcus sp. | reverse complement strand
ATCTTAACGCAGGAGCTACGCAAAATACTAAAGCTGAAGGCGATTATATTTCAGATGGAAGATACGTAAAAATTACGAAGAAAAACTATGATATCTGGCAAAATTTTAGTTGGAAAAAACGTAGTAACTCAACGAATTATTATGGTCAGAATTTACAAGCAAAAGGACGTTACCAACATTTTAATGGCTCGACTTATTATTCATTATTTGATAGTAAAGGTAATTGGGTAGGTTATTTGAATGCAGGAGCGACTGAAAATTATAAGCCAGAAAATAAAGACGTTCATAAAACAATCAATCAAGATGCTAATGGCAAAGTCTTATCATCAACTAATGATTATGAATTTGTTTCAGAAACAACCACAAAAAGTGTAACAAAATCGGCAAATGGAGATACCGTTACTACTCATACAACAATCAAGGTTTGGAAGAAAAAAGAAGTGAATCCAATTATTGCAAGTATCGTAAATCAAGATGTGAGTAAAAAATTAGAAAAACAAGTCGTAACAGACGATATTGGAATCTCTATTCAACAAGCTGAAAAAGTAACCAATCAAGAATTAAATGATATGGTAGCAGATCGATTTACTAAAAAAGTAAATGAGGAACGTAAAAAACACGGACCTAATCAAATAAGTATCACAAAAGATAACAAAGCAAAACAAGAATTAGCAGGTCGTCCAGTAGAAGTGATGTATTATTTTGAGCATGCAAAACCATCTGGAATGAGACCAGGGGAAGATTATTGGTTAGAGAGAGAGCCAGGTGAACCAGAAATGGCCTTCTTTACTGAGAATATTTCAAAAACAACGGCTTCTAAACATGAAGTGAATGGTAATCCAGAACGGTTAGCTGATATAATCGCTGAAGCCATGTTCAATCAATATATCGATGGAGAGCGAGATGCTGCAATTAACGGAGGACCAGGAAATCCAGGACATTATCAAAATATTATCTTAACGAATTTTTCAGATATTATTTCTGCGGTTTATGTTGTAGATTTCGGGTCATATTACTCTTTCACCACAGTTGTTTGTACGGGTGATGTTTACTAAAAAAATATTAACGAAAAGGTATGAGATGTGTTTAAACTCGAGAGAGTTACATATCTCATACCTTTTATTTTTTTAACCTAATTTGACACTATAAAGCAAGTTCTAAAACCTGAGCAACTTTATCCAAAGTCAACGTTCCTCTTTCTCCTAATGTAATCCCTAAATCTGTTAATGGCTCTAGAGAGTGGATGACAGTAGGAATGATAGTGCTATCCAAACCGTATGTAGATAGTTGAGTAGAAACCCCCATGAGTTCAAAAAATTCTTTTGTCTTAATAATACTTAACGCAATCATCTCATCTTCGGATCCTTTTTCAATTTTCCAAACTCGTTTTGCATATTGAATCAATTTTTCACGTTTTTCATTTTTTTGAACCTCTAACATGGCAGGTAAAATAGATCCCATTGTTTTACCGTGATCGATTTGGTAGGCAGCAGTAATCGCATGTCCAATAATATGAGTTGACCAATCTTGTGGAACACCGGCACCAATTATTCCGTTGATTGCCATGGTAGATGTCCACATTAAATTAGATCGTAAAGCATAATCAGTAGGCGTATGGAGTACTTTTGGTCCTTCTTCAATAAGAGTTACTAACAAACTTTCTGCAAATCGGTCCTGAACATAGGCATCCGCTGGGTAGGTTAAATACTGCTCCATAATATGGGTAAATGTATCAACAATACCGTTACTCACTTGATTAAGCGGGGCACTATAGGTATATGTAGGATCAAGTATTGAAAATTTCGGATAAATTGCTGGGCTTCGAAATGGGATTTTAGATCCTTCTGTTTGAACAGAAATAACAGCTTCTCCATTCATCTCAGTTCCTGTGCCAGATAAGGTCAAAATAGTTCCTAATGGTAATGCTTTTGTCACGGGTACTTGCTTAACTAGAATATCTGAAGCAGTCTCTCCTTCGAAACAAGAAGCAGCTGCTATAAATTTGGTTCCGTCAATAACAGAGCCACCACCTACTGCTAAAAGGAAAGTAAACTGATTTTCTTTAACAAAATCGACGATTTCCATTAATTTTTCATATGTTGGATTAGGCTCGATGCCGCCAAATTCAGAGAAGTTAAATTCAGTAAGTTGGGCTTTAACTTCATCTAATAGTCCACTTTCTTTCGCACTTGAGCTGCCATATAGAATTAAAATTTTAGCATTTTGTGGGATTTCTTGGTTTAATTTTTCTAATTGATCTTTACCGAATAATATTTTTGTGGGATTTTTAAATTCAAAATTTTGCATAATGATTCCTCTATTCCTATTTTTTCAAAAGAATAAAATTAATTATTTATTCTTCTGTATGATATCATTATGGCAAAAGAATTTTTACCCAACAAGGAGTGAGATTATCCTATGACAAAAAATCATAGTGAATTAGAAAATGCAGATTCAAATCGAAGAAAAGCGTTAGGTGAATTTTTACGACAACGTAGAGAAAAGACAAAACCTGAAGATGTCGGGGTTATAGCTACTGGAAGAAGAAGGACACCAGGATTAAGAAGAGAAGAGCTAGCTCAGATAGCTGGTGTTAGCGTTTCTTGGTACACATGGCTTGAACAAGGTCGTGAAATAAGTGTTTCTGATGAAGTGTTAAGCAGTATTGCCCATGTTTTAGTATTTGATAAAGCAGAGAGAGAGTACTTATTTCAACTTTCTAAAAATCAAAACATTCCAGGCATTGGGCAATCCTATCAACCAGAAAGATATGAAGTTCAAGCAATTTTAGATTCTTTTGGAGATAATCCAGCGTATGTGATTGATAGCTGCTGGAATCTAGTTGCAGGAAATCAAAATGCGTATAAACTATTTGTGGATCCTACAATTAGATCATATGATAGCTTACCATGGCATGAAAAAAATCTTATCTGGACGATGTTTACAAATCCTTATCAAAAAGAATTGATGCTGGAATGGGAAGAAGAAGCAAAGCGTTCAGTGGCTTTATTTAGATATAGTAGCCGTTCTCATATAGGCGAGAGTTGGTATAGTGAATTCATTGAAAATTTAAAGAATGTTTCGTCAGAATTTGAGAAGTGGTGGCAAGATTATAATATTTCTCCCCCGAATGGCAAAAAGAAACAATTGAATCACCCGGTTGTGGGAAGTCTAAATTTAGAAGTAAAGACCTTATTAATTCCTGAATATCCAAATACACAATTGGTTGTTTATTTGGGTACGGATCCAGAAACAAGTGAAAAATTATCTGAATTATCAAAAATAGTGGGTGGAATTTAGTTTCAATTAAATGATTTTCTAAGTTTATTGATACCTATTCATAAAATAGTAAAAATTTTTAATTAATATTGTCCCGATAATTTATGTGCATTTTTCGTTATATAATACTTATTAAATGAAATTATCATCTCTAAAAACATCATAATATTAATTGTTGTAAATTTTATAATAATGATATGAAACCCTTGGGAAAAAGCGATCAAGCAATAAAATGTACTATGGTTTTTCAGTTGTTTATACTTTAGTTGTGGTAAGAAAACCACAATTAAAGTGTTTTTTTAATCTTGCTTAAAGGTTAAAAAACGTAGGGGGATTTTTCATGAAAAAGTATTTAGCGGAATTTATAGGGACGTTCGTTCTTGTATTTTTAGGAACTGGAACAGTAGCAATTGCTAATTCTGGTGAAACAGCAATTGGTTACCTGGGCATCGGTTTAGCATTTGGTATGGCAGTTATGGTTATGGCATGTGCTGTTGGTGGTGTTTCTGGTGGTAACTTTAACCCAGCAGTATCATTAGCAATGATGATGAATAAACGTTTAGAAGTGAAAGATGGAATTTTTTATATTATCGCTCAATTTATCGGTGCGATTGCAGCTTCAGGTGTTTTATCAATTTTCATCAAAGCTTTAGATTTACCAAGAGATGGCTTCGGTCAAACTGATTTCCCAAATATTACAGTAGGACAAGCTTTTCTTTTTGAAGCAATTATAACTTTCTTATTTGTTTTTGTTATTTTAATGGTAACAAGTACTAAATTTGGTAATCAAGCATTAGCGCCAATTGCAATTGGTACAGTATTAGCATTCTTAATTATTGTGGCTTTAAATGTAACGGGTGGTTCATTAAATCCAGCTCGTAGTTTTGGCCCAGCTATTTTTGCTGGTGGTAGTGCTTTATCAAACTACTGGGTATACTTGTTAGCTCCATTAGTTGGATCAGCAGTTGCAGCAGTTGCAGCGAAATTTATGGGTAGTGAAGAAAAATAATTATTATAGAAGAGGCTGACTACATATTGTCAGCCTCTTTTATTTATATGAATAATTTTTAATAGTCAGGGGATCAAAAGTCTACTTTTACGACAACTACAGCAAAAACGAGCAATCAAAAAAACTGATTGTTCGTTTTTGCTGTTCTGTTTCTTTACCTTGTTTATTAAGATTGATAGAATAGGTTTAAAGAGAATTAGAAAAGGAGAATTTTTATGAGAGTAGGTATTATTTCCGCAATGCCATCCGAGTTGGAATATATTTTAGAAAATATTCATGTAGAAAAAATCCACAATAAAAAAATGAATCATTTTTTCATTGGTAACTATCAAGAAATAGAGCTCATTTGTGTAGTTTGTGGTGTTGGAAAAGTAAATGCAGCAGTCTACACACAACTTCTAATCGATAATTACGAACCTGACTATGTAATTAATATCGGAATTGCAGGTGGACTAGGAGAAAGGGTTAAAACGTTAGATTTAGTTGTAGGTAGTTCGTACCGTCATCATGATGTTAATATCGAACAAACAGAGAATTTATTTCCTAATCAACCGTCATTCTTAGCTAATAGTAAATTACTTGAACTAATAAAAATTAAGATACCCTCTGCTCATGAGGGAGTAATGACTTCAGGAGAGTCTTTTATTGCTGATAAAAAGGCAAAAGAATTTATTAAGCATAACTTTCAATCAATTTCAGTCGATATGGAAACAAGCTCTATTGCCCATTGCTGCTACTTGAATGAAGTCCCTTTTATCGCTTTGAGATGTATTTCTGATTTGGCAGATGATCAAGCAAATGATTCATATGAAAATTTTGAGACTGCCGCTAGTAATTTGGTGGGGGAAAAATTATTGATTATTTTAAGTAATCTAAAATAGTTACTCACAAAGGAGTGCAGATAATGATAGTTTTAGGTGAAACAACTGAGAAAGATAAACAAGTCATCACTGCTATTTTAACTAAATCGTTTAATTATGATACGTCACTTTATTTTGGTGAGGGTGCAGAAGATGGGCCACCGGGTTATTCAGATGGTACATTGGTAGAACGATTACAAAAAAATAATGAAGCTCAATCTTTTCTTATTATGCATCGAGAGAATACAGTCGGTTTTATTTCAGTCAATCTTGATAGTAGAGAACTTCTTTATTTTTGTCTATTACCAGAATATATTGGAAAAGGAATAGGCACGCAGACTTGGAAAAAGATCGAAAAAAATTATGGAGAAAAAAATTGGTATCTTGAAACACCAAGTTATTCTCTATCTAATCATCATTTTTATCAAAAAAATGGCTTTCATAAAATAAGTGAAAAAAAATATCCTAATGGGGCACGTTCATACATTTTTCAAAAATAAGCGATTGTATGACTATTTTATGACCAAAAGTCAAGAATTTCTAAAACCCAACTTAAGGATGAGGTAACTTAAGCCGATACTTGTTATAATAAATGCTAGATAAACAATTATTTGCGGAGGTATTTGATGAAAAATATAAAAAAACTATCTATGAGTGCATTATTATTAACTGGTTTGATTGTTGGACCAGTGGCTTTTGCCAACGAAAAAACAAAGGATGAAGGTTGGAATGTTCCTAATATAGCTTTAGGTAATGGCTTAACAGAAGCTGAAAAAACAAAAACAGCTGAAATTTTAACCAAAGATTTAGATAAAGTGAATGCATTAAAAGGAACAGATGTTACTAAAAACAACCAATTTGTGGTGGATGGTAATGATCTAGTTAAGTATGTAACGGATGTACCTGAGTTTACATCTAATTCTAAAGCTTATTCCAGTGCTTTGATTGCAAGAACCAAAGAAGGGACTGGTGTAGATGTAGAGATTGTGACACCAGAAAATATTACAGCCAGAACTGAAGCAATGTATCGCTCAGCAGCTATTACAAGTGGTGTGTATGATGCTTATATTAGAATTGGTAGTGTTAGAACGATGGATGGTAGTGGTGCATTAGCAGGGATTTACAAAATTTATGATGAAGTAGATCCAGCAAGTGATCAACAAGACCAAAAGAGTCGAGATGAAAAACGTGAAGTAGCTCAGGAACAAATGAAAGTAGTCTCATCAATTGATGAAGCAAACAAGGATAAAAAAGATTACTCATCAGAAAACATGTTAGTCATGTTAGCTGAAATCCAATTAGAACTACAAAAAATAAATGAAAAACTACAAAAAATGTCAGAAGATCAAAAAGTAGAAGAAGTAACGAAAGTTGTCACTGACCAAATTGATAAAAACGGTATGACGAACGCGATATCAAGTGATCAAAAAACACAAATCGTTAATAACATGGTTTCATTCAGTAGTACGGATGCAATTAATGACAAAGAAATGGCAAAACAATTAACAGGATTTAAAGATGATCTTGTAAAAAATGGGAAAGAATTCAAGGATAATTTATTATCAGATGAAAATGTAGATAAAGCTAAAAATGGCATTTCAGGTTTCTGGCAAGGAATTAAAGACTTTTTCTCAAATATTTTTAAATAAAGGATAGAGTCAAATAAATTTTATGATAAAATCATTCAGCATGGAAAGTCATTTCTTTGTTGAATGGTTTATTTTTATGAGCAAAAAAATATATAATTTAGTGATAGAAATGCTATATTAAACTAAAAAGTAGGTAATCTAATGAATCAAATTGAAGAATATATAAATAGAGTTGATGAAAAAAGAGCAGAAGATTTTAATAAACTATATCATACCTTAAAAGCAAAGATACCGGATGGTTTTCAAGAGATAATGAGTTATGGGATGATTAGTTTTGTGGTTCCTTTAGAGACGTATCCTAAAGGTTATTTAAATAGGACAGACGAACCACTGCCGTTTATATCTATTGCCGCTCAAAAAAATCATATTGCTCTCTATCATATGGGAATTATGGGGAATAAAGAAATACTTGCGTGGTTTGAGAAGGAGTATGCTAATAGAGTGACAACTAAGTTAAATATGGGTAAAAGCTGTATCCGTTTTACGAATTCTAAGAAAATCCCTTTTGATCTCATTGGAGAGCTTGCTGCTAAAATTTCGATGGAGGATTGGATTGCTTCTTATGAAAAATATACAGAAAATAAAAGTAAATTGTAAATGTGGGTATAAAGCATGAAGATATTAGATGAAAACTATTAAGATAATAAACTAAGTTGCTTTTTGTTCACAAAGGGCATAAAATAGAAAGTATAATGGAGGTTTTCTTATTTTTTAAGAGAACTTTTTTTACGCGCAGAAAAAAGAAAGAAGGATTGAAAGAAAGTTGAAAATTGGCATGAGAACAATAAAAACAGGGTTGAGTGTTTTTGTTTGTATACTAATTAGTTTTATTTTTAATCGTGATACGTATGTCGTGTCATCGATCACAGCAGTTTTTACCTTAAGAGAAGATATGTATAATACTTTGAAATTTGGTAGACATCGTGTGGTAGGAAATATTATGGGGGCATTATTTTCGGTTGTCGCAATATTTATTTTCCAGCAATTTGGAGACGGTGATCTTGTTCAATTAATCGCAATACCACTACTAGTAACGGGAATGATTTGGCTTTTGTCCGCGGCTAATTGTTATGAAGGAACAGTCGGTGCCTGTGCGACATTTCTAACGATTCTCTTTATGATTCCTGATAATCAATCATATGCTTATGCATTTGCTAGAGTAGTAGACAGTTTTATTGGAATGTTTGTAGCTTTTGGAATGAATATTGCGCTACCATGTAAGTATAAAAAATTAGATGGATTTGAGAAAGGCGAGTAGGCTTAAGGTGATTTTTTTACTTTAGGTCTGTTTTTGGCATAACAAAAAGGCATCCAGTCACCTATAATGATTGAATACCTTCGTCAATAGCTAGAATCGTCCACAGTTGATTACTCCTTAACTAGTTGATTTAAATTGTTTTTTGCTTCTTCAATCGTATGACCTTGTGCTGAGATGTTTTCATTGTTTGCATCAAATACAATAAAAATATTTTCCTCAGTGTTTAAAGTAATACGGTATGAAATTGCTTGGTTGTTAAATACCATAATAAATTCTCCTCTCGTTGTTGATTTTCTTGAGAAAGGTATAAACTTTCATGGTAACAAAATTCCTATAATTACTTTATCATAATGTTTTTCAAAAATCAAGTAATTCAATCAATAATTTCATAGAATTTTCATAAATTTTTATTAAGATAAAAATATGAGGCTTTCTGATAAAGTATATTTAAGAATTGTCAGAAACATAGTATACTAATAGATATTATATGAGGTTGGTGTGAGGAAATGGTATTTTATTTTGTTGGATTATTATTAATCATAGTTGGGATTATCTATTTAATTTTCCCTTCTAAAAAAAGAGTCAATAAGTACGGGTACAGGACACAAAGAGCCAAAATGAGTGAAGCAGGTTATGATTATGCTCAAAAAGTGGCAGGTAAAACATTCTTTTTAGTGGGTATTTTAACATTTTTGATTGGTTTAGGATTACGCTGTTTTGGTCTAACACATCTTTACATTGTTGAAGTACTGCTAATCGGGATTCCGATTGTTAGAATATTTTATAAAATAGAATTAGAGTTAGAGAAATTTCACGATAAAGAAGAAGAGGACGTGGCGAGCAAATGAAATTATTAATGGTTGAGGATAATGAATCAGTATCAGAAATGATGAAAATGTTTTTTTTAAATGAAGAATGGGATGTTAGTTTTAAATATGATGGTAAAGATGGTTTAGATGAGTTTTTAACTGATCCTGAAAGTTGGGATATGATTACTTTAGATTTAAATTTACCAACAATGGATGGCGTAACCGTTTGCCGTGAAATAAGAAAGGTCTCAACGACCGTACCTATTATTATGTTAACAGCAAGAGATTCAGAAAGTGATCAAGTGATAGGATTAGAGATGGGAGCGGATGATTATGTAACAAAACCGTTTAGTCCGATTACATTGATTGCTCGAATAAAGGCACTTCATCGTCGTGCAATTTTAACAGATGATACTGAAAAATCAACAAATGATATCCAAGAAGATTTTGATGTGGTGACAGATCATTTTAAAATGAATATCAAAACAAGAGAAGCTTATTTAGATAATCGATTAGTAGATGGCCTAACACCTAAGGAATTTGATTTATTATTAACATTAGCGAAAAAACCAAGACAAGTTTTTTCAAGAGAAAAATTATTAGAATTAGTCTGGGATTATCAATATTTCGGTGATGAACGAACAGTGGATGCTCATATAAAAAAACTAAGACAAAAAATTGAAAAGGTTGGACCACAAGTTATTCAAACTGTCTGGGGTGTTGGATACAAGTTTGATGATTCAGGAGTCGGTGCGTAATGCGCTATTTGTTACAACAGATGATTGCATTTTTTGCAATCATTTTAACAGTTTTAATTATTTTCGGGGTTTCTTTCACGACATTTACAAAGAATACAGTAAAAGAAACAACTTATGATCAATTAGAAGGTTATGCAACAACAGTAATTCAAAATATGGGTAAACAGAATTGGAATTTACAACAATCGTTGAATACAACGAGTGCTATAGTTGAAAATCAAAATATTGGTTTCTTTTTACTTACACCAGATAGAATTGCTAGTTATCCACCTTCAGCAAAAGGACATAAAGGTGATAATTTAATCTCTGATGACGAGCTTAAGTTGTTAAAAAAAGGGAAAAAGATTCAAAAAACAGTGGCTAATGCTTCATTAGGTGCAGAAGGTAAAAAGACACCAATGGCCATTCATATTCAACCCTTGTTTTCTAGCCCTAATTTAGAGTTTGAATATATTCTAATGGTCTGGCAGCCGAGCAGTAATATAGAAGAGAGCGTCAATTCTTTAACGCAAAACTTATTTAAAGGATTTATTATCTCAACAATTATTGCATTAATTATTAGTTATATTTTGGCTAAATTCCAAGTGAACCGGATTAATCGTATGAGAAAAGCAACGAATCAAATCTCGACAGGAAATTTTGATGTTTATCTGGATGTAAAAAATAATGATGAATTAGATGATTTAGCAGAAGATTTCAACCAAATGGCAATTGCTTTAAAAGACTCTCACACGGAGATTGAGCGTCAAGAAGAAAGGCGTCGGAACTTTATGGCAGATGTAGCACATGAGATGAGAACGCCATTGACAACCATTAATGGACTACTTGAAGGGTTGGCTTATAATGCTATTCCAGAAGATCAAAAAGATAAATGTATTAATTTGATGCAAAATGAAACGAAAAGATTAATCCGCTTGGTTAATGAAAATTTAGATTATGAAAAAATATTAACCAATCAAATAAGTATCACAGTTCAAAAGCTTAATGCAACGGAAATTTTAGAAACACTATCAGAACAACTTAAAGGCAAAGCTGATGATAAAAATAATCAGATTATTATCGAAACGATTGAGCCGGTTGAAGTTTATGCTGATTACGATCGATTTGTGCAAATTATGGTAAATATTATAACCAACGCGATTCAATTTACTGAAAATGGTGAAATTAAACTGTCTGTTTCAAGAGGTTATATGGAAACCACGGTGTCTATAACGGATACTGGGATTGGAATGAATGAAGAACAGGTTAAAAATGTTTGGGATCGTTATTATAAAGCCGATCCTTCTAGAAAAAATACTAAATATGGAGAATCTGGTTTAGGATTATCAATTGTTGATCAACTAGTCAAACTACATGGTGGTTCAATTGAAATCGAAAGTGAAGTAGACAAGGGGACAACGTTTAACATCAGTTTCCCAGATAACGTGTCAGATGATTTAATCTAGCTAACTATTTGATATCTTTTATAAAGAGAATAACAGTGATAACGTAAAATTAAATTTTTTATGTTATTGCTGTTTTTTTTATCTCTAGCATAAAAAAGGTATGATAAATGCATTTGTGTGTGACAGTGCTGTAAGAAAGCTGTCATTAATAACAATACCTATTTTTATATAAAATTAGTAAACTATAGTTACTTATTAAGTTGGAGGAGGAAGAAGAATGACTATGATTAAACTAGAAACAATTTCTAAAATTTATCAGGGAGTTATTCCGTATGAAGCTTTAAAAAAAATAGATTTACAAGTGGAAAAAGGAGAGTTTTTAAGTATTATGGGACCTTCTGGTAGTGGGAAGACAACCCTTTTAAATATCATCGCAACTTTAGATAAAGCGACAAGTGGTACGGTTGAAATTGGTGGGAAAGCTATTGATCAGCTCTCAAAAAATCAGTTGAGTTTATTTAGATTAAAAAAAATAGGTTTTGTTTTTCAAGATTTTAATTTACTATCACCGTTAACTATAGAAGAAAATATTATGTTGCCACTAACCTTGGATAATCAACCGATTGAAGTGATGCAGAAAAAAACCAAAGAATTAATGACAGAGCTTGGTATTTCCCATTTAGCTAAAAATCGAATTCATGAAGCGTCAGGAGGTGAAAAACAACGAATAGCAATTGCACGAGCATTAATTAATGAACCTGCTATTATTTTAGCAGATGAACCAACAGGGAATTTAGATTCAAAATCAGCAGGTGACGTGATGTCGATTCTTTCGGAAATTAATCAGTTAAAACAAGTGACTACAATTATGGTAACCCATGATGCTGTTTCTGCTAGTTATTCTAATCGTGTGGTTTTTATTAAAGACGGTTGTTTTTATAATGAAATTTATTGTGGAGAACAAAAAGAACTGTTTTATCAAAATATTCTAGACGTTTTAGCTCATTTAGGAGGAACTAATCATGAATTTCAAGCAACTCATACTCCGTAATGTTACGAGAAATGGACGGGAATATGTAACTTATTTTTTAAGTAGTTTATTTTCAGTGATGGTTTTTTTCGTTTTTTCTTTATTATATTTCCATCCGGATTTAGGAGATCAATTAAAAGGTAGTAGTGATCAAATGTCAGAAATGGCTAATTTGGGTATCACGGTTGCTGAGGTTGTGATTGCTTTAATGTCTTTTGTCTTCTTATGGTATGCATTTAATACTTTTTTAAAAGGAAGGAAAACACAGCTATCAATCTATCTAACTTTAGGAATGTCAGAAAAAAAATTAAAACGAATGATCATATATGAAAATAGTTTGTTAGGTTTTGGTTCAATTTTACTTGGAACTGTTCTGGGAATATTATTCTCAAAATTTATTTTGCTTATTACACAAAATATTCTCTATTTAAATGAGGGGTTACCTTTTTATTTTCCAATCAAAGCAATAGGGTTAACTTGGATAGTATATGGTGTTATCTTTATTCTTATTTCTTTTTTTACAGTAATTAAATTAAGAAAAATGACGTTATTAGAAATGAGAGAATCAACAGAAGCAATTTTTGTAGAGCCAAAAAAAAGTGTTGTGTATACAATTCTGGGAATTGTTTTGATTTTGATAGGGTATGGATTAGCATTTGCCTTTTCTTATGATATGAGTGGTTTGCTGAGGTTACCAATTAATGCAGGAATCGGGACGCTGATAGTCTGTGTCCTAATAACTATTTCAGGGACTTTTATTTTCTTTAAGTTTTCGAGTGTGAATCTATTTCAGATGCTAAAAGGAAAATCAATCTATTTTAAAAATAGTAATATGCTGACAATTAGTAATCTTATTTATCGAATGAAAACAAACGCTATGATGTATTTTTTAATCTCAATTGTTGGAGCAATCGCATTTGTCGGAATTGGTGTGGCTAGATCAATTGGTAGTTATGATTTTGGGAGAACTCAAGGAGCGTCTTTTGCCATTGTCTATAATCCAATTGGACCTGGTGATCGTGAAGATATTAAAAAAATCCACGAAAAGAATATTTCAACAATCGAAAATATGATAAACAAAGCACACTATGATTATATATCATTATTAATTAAGCCAATAGATATACTAGTGGAGCAGGAATCACCTGATAAATGGTCAGGTTTATTAACTTACAATCTAATAAAAGAGAGTGACTTTAATCAGTTAAAATCTTTTATGGATGAAGATACTATAAAATTAGTTAATGACGATGAGATTTTAAAATTAGTTGAAAGTAATTCAGAAAAACAGGATATCAAAGCTAAAAAATTAGTTGATTCGGTTTCGGAGATTACCATGGTTAGTTACAAAGAGGATGAAGAGACTAAAGAACCGATAAAAGTTAGATATTCGGATATTCAGTTATCGTTAGGAGAATACGGAAGCTTGGGTGTTGTGACAGATAAAAAATATCAAGAATTAGAGAGTCTTGATGACAATAACTATTCAGGTACACAAATTATCCATTATAAAGAATGGACAGATGATAAGGCTTTAAATAATGAGATTAATCATTTTTTAAAAGAAAAAATCAAAGAACAAGAGGATAAAAGTAATAAATTTTATGAAAAAATCGGCAAGGATAGAGATGAAGAGTTAACTGATGAGGAAATAGAAGAGGTCATAGAAGTAGATAGCGAAGAATTTTATTATTCATCTTTGTATGAAACTTGGTTGAAAACAAAGCAATCAAATGGCACGATTATTTTAATCAGTGTTCTATTAGGTTCGGTGTTTTTCACTTTTTCATGTAGCATCATTTACTTTAAACTGTTTGGAGAGTTAGAAAAAGATGGTAAATA
>CAUQFM010000059.1:0-13953 GCA_963517295.1 uncultured Vagococcus sp. | reverse complement strand
GCAACTTCACAACTTATAAAAAATCCAAAAAGAACGGATTGTTTATAAGTTCCTCCAGTTGCTTGGAGCTAAACACTTTTTTCACCACCCCGATTTGGTATACTCAAATAAAAAGGAGTCACAAAAATGAACCAAGAAGAATACTTACTTGTCTGCCTAATGGAGGAATCTAGCGAAATAGCTCAAGCAGCAGCTAAGTCCTTAAGATTTGGCTTAGATGATACTCACCCGGATAGACCAACAGAAACCAATGAACTGGACTTATTAACAGAGTATTACCAGTTATTAACAGTTATGGAATTATTACAAGAGAATGATAAAATAAAAAAATTATCTCCCACTGAAATTCAAGAAATAAAAGATAAAAAGAAATCAAAACTTACAGAATACATGAGTTATTCACAGGATAAAGGAAAGTTGAGAGAATAAATAAGTGCCTTTTGCTAAACAATTTGATACACTATGAATACAGTAATGAAGTGTATCAGTAAGGAAGGTTCTAAATGAAACGAATTGACAGAGTGTATGCGTACATTAAAGAGCAAACTAAAGATTTAGATGGGGAAAGTTTACGAGAAAATTCTGGAGTGACAACTAATCAATTGGCAGATGCATTGAATATTCAACGAAGTAATGCAAGTAAAGATTTAAATAGTTTAGTAAGAGAAGGCTTAATTGATAAAATGGATGGGCGACCTGTTCGTTACGTCTGTAAATCAGTTTTTAGACATAAACCTTTATCCAAGTATGTGGAAAGTTATCGAGAAGTTCCTTCACCAACACCTAAAGGTCGAAAAAAAGAAAAGACTAAATCAAAGGATATTTTTAAGCGTGTGGTTGGTTCTTATGGTAGTATGAAAAATTCGACGGAACAAGCAAAAGCGGCGATTCTTTATCCACCTAGAGGATTAAATTCGTTAATTATTGGTCCAACTGGTTCAGGAAAAACCTTTTTTGCTCATACGATGTTTCAATTTGCCAAACAAAATAAAGCAGTAGCAAAAGACAAAGAAATGGTTGTTTTTAATTGTGCAGATTATGCAAGCAATCCGGAACTTTTAATGAGCCACTTATTTGGTCATGTTAAAGGTGCTTTTACAGGGGCAGAACAAGAAAAAGATGGAATTATCAGTTTAGCTAATGATAGTTTTTTATTTTTAGATGAAATTCATCGCTTGCCACCTGAAGGCCAAGAGATGGTTTTCTATTTTATGGATACTGGAACTTTTGCTAAATTAGGTGAGACACAAAAAAATAATCGAGCTAATGTGCGTATTATTTGTGCCACAACAGAAGATCCAGCATCTTCTTTACTTAATACTTTTGTTAGACGAATTCCAATTACGATCCAACTTCCCAGTTTTAAAAATAGGACTGCTAGGGAAAAAATTGATTTAGTTAAGATGATGATGACGATGGAGGCCAAACGAATTCAACGTAAGATTATTTTAAGTGAAGATGTGGTAAAAGCTCTAGTTGGTAGTGTTTCTTATGGGAATGTGGGACAGTTGAAATCTAATGTTCAGTTAGTTAGTGCCCAATCTTTCTTAAACCAAATGGATCGAGATGAGCTTCATATTAACTTGGAAGAATTGAACGAAGGAATAAAAGAAGGCTTAATAAGTCTAGCTCATGATCGAAAAGCAATGGCTGAAATCACGCCATTACTTGCACCTCAAATGGTGATTTCACCTAATGAGCCTTTAGAAATGTTTGCTGAGGACTCTTATGAGTTACCTTATAATCTATACGAAATTATTGGCGATAAAGCAGCTGTATTAAAAGAGGATGGCTTAAGCCAAGACGCAATCAATCATTTTATTTCTACGGATATTAATGTGCATTTAAAATCGTTTTACCGAAATCATGGTTTCACATTTGATACAGAGAGTAAGCTAACAGAGATCATCGATCAACGGATTATTAACACAACAAGAAAAATTTATGAGTACGCTAGGGAAGCTTTGAATTATGATTTTCAAACTAATTTTCTATATGCCATGGGATTTCATATCAGTTCTTTTCTGAATCGACTTCAAAATAAAGCGGATAGTTTAACTCAGGATAATGAAAATATAAAAAATATGGTTGCACATTATCCAGAAGAAATGGAAGTCGCAAATGTTTTAAAGAAAATTATTGAAGAGGATTACCAAGTAGAAGTTCCAACATCAGAAGTTCATTATCTAACAGTTTTACTGGTTTCTTTAAGAGAGAATAAAGAAGAAGGTCGAATCGGAGTTGTTGTTGCTGCTCATGGAAATAGTACAGCTACAAGTATGGTTCAGGTGGTAACACAATTATTAAAAGTTGATAATTTACGAGCGGTGGATATGCCTCTTGATATGAAACCAAAAGAAGCCTATGAAAAGATCGTAGACGAAGTGGTTTCTGTTAATGAGGGAAGTGGTGTGATATTACTTGTTGATATGGGATCATTGGGAACTTTTTCAGATGATATTAAACAAGAAACAGGAATCGAAATCAAAGTGATTGATATGGTAACAACAGCAATCGTACTTGAAGCGGCAAGAAAATCAAGTTTACTCGATACGTCATTAGATGATTTGTTTGAATCATTAACTCACTTTTACGGCTATACTATGCAAAATACGCCGAATATAGCTGAAACAACTGTAGCGCAATATAAAGAAAAAGCGATTGTAGCGATTTGTGCATCTGGAAAAGGAACGGCTCAGCGGATGAAGGAACTGATTGATCGCTACTTGGTTTCTAAATTACAAACGGAAATAGCTGTTTTTCCTATATCTGTCGTGACATTAAGTAAAGACATTCAAAAAATTAGAGAGAACTATCAAATTATTGCAACTACAGGAATAAAGGACCCTAAAATAGAGGTACCATTTATCTCAATGGATCAACTATTTTCTGATTCAGGAGCGTTGATTTTAGAGGAAGTCTTAAATAATAACTATGAACCCAGTACATTAGAACTTTCAGATGAAGAGGGTCAGAAAATGTGCTATGAGTACATGCAAGAAAGTTTTACATTTATCAACCCAGACAAATTAGTTCAACCATTATGGGATTTTACGGATAAAATTTGTCAGATTAAAAACCTAAATTCAGAAATTCCCTTCTATATAAACTTGTGTATGCATACTGCGGGAGCAATCGAAAGAGAACTAAGAAATGATAGACTGACAGCTTCTCAGGAAGAATTAGCTGATTTTGAAAAATCAGTACTCTATCAAGAAATATTACCAGCTTTTGACTTGTTAGAAAATTTGTTGCAATTAGAAATATCAGAAGCTGAGTGCTATTTTATTATTAAAATAATTGAAAATGAAATTGATAAAAACAAATAAAACACAGTAAAGATACACTATTTCAAGTTGACTAGTGTATTTATACTGTTTTTTTAGTGTGTTAAAATTGTTAGAGATGTTGGTATAACAATCATTCGATAGATAAAATTTAGGGTTGAAAAGTTGGCACAGTTATTGCATAATATAATATCGTAAGAAGAATAGTTAGTTTAGTGTTTTTTTACATGGGAGGTTTTTTATATGAGCGTTGATGTTCGCTTAGTTCGAATTGATGATCGTTTAATTCATGGTCAAGTAGCAACTACATGGTCTAAACAAATGGGAATTGATCGGATTTTAGTTATCAGTGATGTGGCTGCGAATAATCAATTAAGAAAACTTTTGCTAAAACAAGCAGCTCCTGCTGGAATTCGAGTGAATGTGATTAGTGTTGCCAGAATGATTGAAGTCTATCAAAGTGATATTCTTCAATATGAAAAAGTGGCGCTTTTGTTTACCTCACCTCACGATGTCGAAATACTCGTGAGAAAAGGAATGGTTCTTTCTTCTATTAATATAGGGGGGATGAGCTTTTCAAACGGAAAACGAATGCTAACTAATTTCGTTTCATTAGATGAACAGGATGTAGCATCCTTTATCTACTTAGCAGAAAAAGGAATCGAGCTTGAGATTAGAAAAGTTCCTGCTGATCATAAAATCGACTTAATAGAAGCATTGAAAAAACAAAACTTCTTGTAAACATTAAAGTAAATTTAGATGCCAGCATTTGAATTTCTTTGATAGATAAAAATAAAAGTAGGAGGTAAAGGAATGGTAGGGATTATCCTAGCAAGTCATGGCGAATTCGCGTCTGGTATTTTACAATCTGGATCAATGATTTTTGGAGAGCAAGAAAATGTAGCAGCAGTTACTTTGATGCCCTCAGAAGGACCAGAAGATATTAAGAAAAAAATGCAAGATGCAATTGCAAGCTTTGACAATCAAGATGAAGTGTTATTCTTAGTTGATTTATGGGGTGGAACACCTTTTAATCAAGCGAGTAGTTTGCTTGAAGAACACAAAGAAAAATGGGCAATAGTAGCAGGAATGAGTTTACCGATGGTTATCGAAGCTTATTCATCACGTTTTTCTATGGAAAGTGCTCATGAAATAGCAACACATATTATTGGGACTGCCAAAGAAGGCGTAAAAGTTAAGCCAGAAGAACTTGAACCAGAAGTAGAGGTTGCTTCAACAAGTATCCAAGAAGTTAATGCTGGAAAACCAGGTAAATTAGATTACGTATTAGCACGTGTGGATACAAGATTATTACATGGTCAAGTAGCAACGGTTTGGACTAAAACAACAGCACCAACTCGTATTATTGTTGTATCTGATGTTGTTGCTCAAGATGATTTACGTAAAAAATTGATTCAACAAGCCGCTCCTCCTGGAGTAAAAGCTCATGTTGTGCCAATCGATCAAATGATTAAAATTTCAAAAGACGATCAACATTTTGGTGGTCAAAAGGCATTATTATTATTCGAAACACCACAAGATGTACTAAGAGCAGTAGAAGGTGGCGTACCAATTTCAACGGTTAACGTTGGATCAATGGCTCATTCACCAGGTAAAGTGCAACCAAATAAAGTTTTGGCTTTCAATCAAGATGATATTGATACATTCAATCAATTGAAATCAGCTGGCGTTTCATTTGACGTGCGTAAAGTACCAAGTGACTCAAAAGGTAACATGGAAGATATTATTAGAAAAGCACAAGAAGAAATCAATAAAAAAAATAGTTAACATTAAGAAAATGGAGGATTAATAATCATGGAATTAAATATCATTCAAATGATTTTAGTCGTTTTTGTAGCATTTTTAGCTGGTGTTGAGGGTATTTTAGATGAATTTCATTTCCATCAACCAGTTATCGCATGTACATTAATCGGCTTAGTTACAGGGCAACTTGTTCCTTGTCTTATTTTAGGTGGAACACTGCAATTATTAGCACTAGGTTGGGCAAACATTGGAGCAGCCGTTGCACCAGATGCAGCACTAGCTTCAGTAGCCTCTGCAATTATTTTAGTTTTAGGTGGACAAGGTAAAGCCGGAGTAGATTCAGCGATTGCATTAGCAATTCCTTTAGCTGTAGCTGGTCTTTTACTAACAATCTTAGGTCGTACTTTAGCAACTGCATTCGTACATTTAATGGATGCTGCCGCTAAAGAAGGAGACTTCAGAAAAATCGAATTCTGGCACATCATGGCTATTTGTATGCAAGGTGTCCGCATTGCGATTCCTGCAGCATTAATCTTAGCTATTGGTGAAGGTCCAGTAAAAGGATTACTATTATCAATGCCAGAATGGTTAACAGCTGGTTTAGCAATTGGTGGAGGAATGGTAGTAGCAGTTGGTTTTGCTATGGTTATCAACATGATGGCAACTAAAGAAGTATGGCCATTCTTCGCATTAGGTTTCGTTATTGCAACTGTATCAGAAATTACTCTTATCGGACTTGGAGCAATTGGTATGTCACTAGCTCTTATCTATCTAGCCCTTTCTAAACAAGGTGGCGGATCAGGTGGAAATGGTGGATCAAATACTGGTGACCCTGTTGGCGATATCATCGATAACTACTAAAAGGAGGCGGACATTAAAATGACAGAACAACAAAGAATTAAGTTAAGTAAAAAAGATCGTAAATCTGTTTTCTGGCGTTCAACGTTTATCCAAGGTTCTTGGAACTACGAACGTATGCAAAATGGTGGTTGGGCATTCTCAATGATCCCAGCGATTAAAAAATTATATACAACTAAAGAAGACAGAGCGGCTGCTTTAGAGCGTCATTTAGAATTCTTTAATACACATCCATATGTAGCTTCACCTATTTTAGGTGTAACGCTAGCTCTTGAAGAAGAGCGTGCTAATGGCGCTCCTGTTGATGATGCAGCAATTCAAGGGGTTAAAGTTGGTATGATGGGACCTTTAGCTGGTATCGGCGATCCTGTTTTCTGGTTTACAGTTAAACCAATCTTAGGCGCTTTAGCAGCAACTTTAGCAATTAGTGGAAATATCTTAGGACCAATCATCTATTTCGTAGGTTGGAACTTAATTCGTATGGCATTTATGTGGTACACACAAGAATTTGGCTACAAAGCTGGTTCTAAAATTACAGAAGATTTATCAGGTGGTATCTTACAAGATATTACTAAAGGTGCATCAATTTTAGGGATGTTCATTCTGGGATCCTTAGTAAACCGGTGGGTATCAATCAATTTCACACCAGTTGTCTCTAAAGTGAAATTAGACAATGGGGCGTTCATTGATTGGAATAGCTTGCCAAAAGGAATTGAAGGCGTGAAAGTTGCGTTAGAACAACAAGCAGGCGGTCTTTCATTAAGCGAGTATAAAATCACATCATTACAAGATAACTTAGATAGTTTAATTACTGGATTAGTAGGATTACTATTAACTCTATTATGTATGTGGTTACTTAAGAAAAAAGTATCTCCAATTGTTATCATTTTAGGTTTATTCGTTTCAGGTGTTGCATTACACTTAGTAGGTTTAATGTAAAAACATCGTAGTCTGAGCTAATCAACTGGCTCAGACTATTTTTTTAATGACTATGTTATAATAAAGTATAAATTTAAAAGAAATGGAGAGGTCAAACGAATGGTTGAATCAATCAATACCAAGGTCGATTTAGTTGAGAATGCAACTTCTTTTTTAGGGTTTACGGACTACGGTAAGATTATGATCGGGGATATAGGCTTTGAATTTTTTAATGAGCGTGATGCGAATAAATTCATTCAAATTCCTTGGGAAGAAGTAGATACTGTCATTGTTTCTGTTATGTTTAAAGGTAAATGGATTCCGAGATTTGCTGTTAAAACAAATAAAAGTGGTACCTTTACTTTTTCAGCTAAAGATCCTAAAAAACTTCTTAGAGGTATCAGAGAGCATGTTGATGCGGATAAAATTGTTAAGTCACTAAGTTTTTTTCAAGTGTTAAAAAGATCAACGACTCAAATTTTCTCATCTAAGAAAAAATGAGTAAACTAAAAAATTATTTTCATTAAATAAGCCAATAATTATAAAAATTATTTTTGAATTTTTATAATTATTGGCTTATTTTTTGATTTTAATTTGAAAATAAGAATAAAAAGGTGGAAAATCTTTAGAATAAAGCGCTTTAACTCCCATAATTGTCAGAATATTCGGTTTTTCTAATAAAACAGTAAGTATTTTCTTGCAAAATGATGAGAAATAATATAATATTATTATTATATTTTAATTCAATTTTAATATTAAAGTAATCAATAGGGGGAAATAATAATGAAAACAAAAAAAATGTTGTATGTCGGTTTATTATCGACAGTCGTTTTAACACTAGCAGCTTGCGGTGGTGGAGCCAGTAAGAGTGATTCAAAAGACAAGAGTGCTTCGAAAGGTGAAGAAAAAACAGCAGCTAAACAAGAATTTAATGTAAATGTCCTTCAAGAAATGCCATCAGCAGATTTATCACTTAACACAGATGTTATTGGTTCTGTTGCTCTAAACAATGTGTATGAAGGGATTTATCGTTTAGGAAAAGATCAAAATCCAGAACCTGCTGGAGCAACTGAAAAAGCTGAAGTTAGTGAAGATGGGTTAACATATAAAATTAAATTGCGTGAAGATGCAAAATGGTCGGACGGTAAACCGGTAACTGCTAAAGATTACGTTTACGGTTGGCAAAGAACGGTTGATCCAAAAACGGCATCAGAGTATGCTTCTTTACATGAACCAGTGAAAAATGCTGCAGAAATAACAGCAGGTAAAAAAGATAAAAGTGAGTTAGGCATCAAAGCTGTGAGTGATTATGAATTAGAGGTGACACTAGCAAAAGCAACGCCTTATTTTGATCATTTATTAGCCTTTACAACATATATGCCACAACGTGAAGACATCGTTGAAAAATATGGTAAAGAATACACAACAACAAGCGATAAAGCAGTATACAATGGCCCATTCAAGTTAGCTGATTTTGATGGACCAGGAACTGATACAGAGTGGTCTTATGTTAAAAATGATCAGTATTGGGATAAAGATACTGTAAAATTAGACAAAATTAATGTCAGTGTTGTGAAGGAATCTTCAACAAGCTTAAATCTTTTTGAAAGTGGTAAAGCTGAAGATATCATCTTAACAGGTGAATTAGCACAACAAAAAGCTGACGACCCACAATTTGTTAGTGAAATGAAAGCTTCATCTAGATACATTGAATTAAATCAAATTGATGATAAAGCTGATTTTAGAAATGAAGATTTAAGAAAAGCTATTTCATATTCTATTGATAGAGAAGCATTAGCTAACCAAATTTTAGCAGATGGCTCTGTAGCAGCAACAGGTTTAGTTCCTAAAGATGTTGCTAAAAGTCCAAAAGATAAAAAGGACTTTTCAGAAGAAGCGAATGGAAAATTAGAATATGATAGTAAAAAAGCCAAAGAACATTGGGAAAAAGCTAAAAAAGATTTAGGAAAAGATACAATTAAAGTAGATCTTTTAGCCTCTGATAACGATTCAACTAAAAAAGTGATTGAATATTTAAAAGGTACTTTAGAGGAAGAATTACCTGGACTTAAAGTAAACTTAAGCCCAGTACCATTTAGTGTTCGTCTGGATCGTTCAAATAAAGGTGACTTTAGTATGGTTTACAGTGGTTGGATTGCAGATTATCCAGACCCAAGTAGTTTCTTAGATTTATTTGGTACAGATAACTCATATAATAGAGGACATTATAGTAATCCAGAATATGATAAATTAATAAAAGCAGCAGCTACTACTAATGCTAATGATCCTGAAAAGCGTTGGGATGATTTGTTGAAAGCTGAAAAAGTAATTGCAGATGAATCTGGTGTTATCCCGGTTATCCAGGAAGCAGAGGCACATTTACGTTCTGATAAAGTTAAAGGTGTGGTATCACATCCGTCAGGGGCAATGTTTGACTATAAATGGGCATATAAAGTAGATTAAAATGTACCCATTTATCTTCAATAGAAAATTTATCAAGTAGTTGATAAGAAGAATTATTATTTTTGACAAGTTAATAAATAGGGTGGGTCAAAAGTCGTTTCCCTCCAGTTGTTGTGGGAGCAGATTTTTTATCCCTGACTATTAAAAATTATTTATATAAATAAGAAAGCGACTGACAAATTGGTCAGTCGCTTTTTTATTACTTATGATAGGAAAGTGAAGAGTAGGCTGATAATTAAAAGAGTTCCACCAACACTTAACCAGTAAATTGGTTTTTTCTCAAACACTTGTGAGAGTGGGACATAATCTTTTGGTTCATTCTTTTTACGGCGCCACATTAGTTGCTTCATGTTTTTTTGAAAGAAATCAAAAAAGCCAGATGAAAGAACTAAGATTGCGACACCGATAATTATAAAGAAGAGTGCTACCATAAAAAAGTTATCAGAAAGATAAGTCGTTGTTATTTCTTTTTTTGTAATAAGTGTTACTAAGGGAATAATTAATGCTAAACTAATGATACTCAAAACTATTTTTTTCTTATTTTTCATAAATAAATACCTTCTTACAAACGTGATAAATTAACTCTAATTCATTTATTAATCATTGTCAAAATATTTTAAAGGGGGAAAAGTAAATGAAGAATTTTGCCAAGTTTTTTCTAAAGCGTGTGATGTTCATGTTAATTACTCTATGGTTGATTACAACAATCACATTCTTTTTAATGAAACTACTTCCTGGTTCGCCATATGCTAATCAAGAAAAACTATCACCGGAACAAATAGAAATGTTAAATGAACAATCTGGACTTGATAAACCAGTGATTCAACAATATGGTATCTATATGGGAAATATCGTTCAAGGTGATTTTGGAACAAGTTTCCAATTTAAAAACCAACCTGTTTCTAAATTATTGAAAGAAAGAATTGGGCCTTCTGTCCAGTTAGGTGTACAAGCAATTATCTTTGGAACCATCGTTGGTATTATTTTAGGAGCTATTGCAGCCATGAAACAAAATACATGGGTTGATACGATAGCAACACTTATCGCCATACTCGGAAGATCGATTCCTAACTTTGTTTTCGCAGTATTATTACAATATGTCTTTGCTATTAAATTGGGAATCTTGCCTATTGCAAAATGGGATCAAGGATTTATCTCAACCATCTTACCGACTCTGGCACTTTCTATGTCACCTTTAGCTGATTCAGCAAGGTTCATTAGAACAGAAATGGTAGAAGTTTTGGGTAGTGATTACATTGAATTAGCAAGAGCAAAAGGGTTGAGTCGAACTCAAGTTGTCTTTAGACATGGGCTTAGAAATAGTTTAATCCCATTAATTACATTACTTGGACCACTTGCAGTCGCTTTAATGACAGGTTCATTGGTTGTAGAAAATATTTTTGCAATCCCAGGAATTGGTGAACAATTTGTAAAATCAATTATGACAAATGATTATCCAACAATCATGGCTGTAACAATTATGTTCTCAGCAATGTTAGTTTTTGTTATCCTTATCGTTGATTTATTATACGGTATTGTAGATCCAAGAATCCGTGTTTCAGGAGGTGGCAAAGAATAATGGAAAAATTAGATATTAAAAACATTCCTCAAGAAAAATTTGAGAGAATTTCGATTGAAAATAATTTAGATCGTGAAAAAATTAGTGCCCCTTCTTTGAATTTTATACAGGATTCATGGCGTCGGCTTAAAAAGAACAAGGGAGCTGTTATCTCTTTAATTATTTTAGGAATTGTGACACTGTTAGCTTTTGGTTCTATCTGGGTGTCACCACATGATCCAACAAAACAAAATCCTAAATATATTAATTTACCACCATCTATACCTGGTATTGGAATAGATGGATTTAACGGAACTGCCGTTGTCGGTGGAAAACGTATCGATAAATATGAACAAGCAAAAGTTCCAAAAGGTGAACATTTTTACTTAGGGACAGATGGTCTTGGTCGGGATGAGTTATCTCGTTTATTAATGGGAACTAGAATGTCATTAATTATTGCTTTTGTAGCAGCCTTTCTTGATTTAACGATAGGTGTTATTTATGGGTTATACTCTGGAATGAAGGGTGGCCGAACGGATAATGTCATGCAGCGGATTCTAGAAATTCTCTCTGGCGTTCCTAACTTAGTTGTAATGATTTTGATGTTAATGGTTTTCAAACCAGGTTTGATGTCAATTATTTTAGCCATGATCGTGACTGGATGGATTACTATGGCTCGGATTGTTCGTGCCCAATCACTAAAAATTAAAGATCAAGAATATGTTTTAGCAGCAACTACTTTAGGTGAATCTCAATCTAAGATTGCGATTAAACATATCTTACCAAATATTTCAGGGGTTATTATCGTGCAGATGATGTTTAGTATTCCTTCTGCAATTTTCTTTGAAGCTTTCTTAAGTTTCATTGGATTAGGACTAACACCACCAACAGCTTCACTAGGTACTTTGTTAAATGAAGGATATAAAACGTTTAGATTTTTACCTCACTTAATGTGGGCACCAGCGATTACATTATCAGTTATTATGATTTGTTTCAACTTACTTGCTGATGGACTGCGTGACGCTTTTGATCCAAAAATGAATGATTAGGATGGCGATGAAAAATGGAAAAAGTATTAGAAATTAAAGACTTAAATATCTCATTTGATACTTTTGCTGGTAAGGTTCACGCCATTCGTGGGGTCAACTTTGATTTACATAAAGGTGAAACACTAGCAATTGTAGGGGAATCCGGTTCAGGAAAATCAGTAACAACAAGAACAATCATGCGCTTATTAGCCAATAATGCCAATATAGATGAAGGTAAGATTTTATTTAAAGGGGAAGATTTAGTTCATAAGACAGAAAAAGAAATGCAATCGATTCGTGGAAAAGATATTGCGATGATTTTCCAAGATCCGATGACCTCTCTTGATCCAACCATGAATATCGGGAATCAAGTAGCTGAATCTCTAAGAAAGCACCGCAAGATTTCTAAAAAAGATGCCTTAGATCGTGCCTTAGATTTATTAAATTTAGTAGGAATCCCTAACGCTGAAAAACGGTTGAAAAATTATCCTCATCAGTTTTCAGGAGGACAGCGTCAACGGATCGTGATTGCCATTGCTTTGATTTGCTATCCAGAAGTATTGATTGCAGATGAACCGACAACAGCACTAGATGTAACGATTCAAGCACAGATTATTGATTTAATGAAAGACATTCAAAAGAAAATTCAAACATCAATTATTTTTATTACCCATGATTTAGGTGTGGTAGCTAATGTCGCTGACCGTGTAGCAGTTATGTATGGGGGCCGAATTATTGAAATTGGAACAGCGGATGAAATTTTTTATAACCCACAACATCCATATACGTGGGGATTATTAAGTTCAATGCCTACTTTAGATAGTAGAGGTCAAGAATTATATGCGATTCCAGGTTCGCCTCCAGATTTACTTGACCCACCAACCGGAGATGCTTTTTATCCGCGTAATGAATATGCGATGCAGATTGATACTGAAGAGGCGCCACCATTCTTTGATGTTTCCCCAACTCATAAAGCTGCCACTTGGTTATTAGCACCTAATGCACCAAAAGTAACGCCACCAGACGAGATTGTTCGTCGTCGTGAGAAATACAAAGGACGCTTTGGTGCGTAAAAAGGGGGAGATTTGATGGAAGCTGTAAAGAGTAAAAAATTACTATTAGAAGTGAGCCATTTAAAACAGTACTTTAATGTTGGCCGTCATGATGAAGTAAAAGCAGTTGATGATATTAGCTTTTCAATTTATGAAGGTGAAACATTTGGCTTAGTAGGTGAGTCTGGTTGTGGAAAATCAACAACAGGACGAAGTGTTATTCGTTTGTATCATCCAACAAGTGGTGAGATTAAATTTAATGGGGAAGATGTTTCAAAAATTAAAGGACGTAAAAATCTAAATCAATTTAGACGAGATGTTCAAATGATTTATCAAGATCCTTACGCTTCTTTAAACCCAAGGATGAAAGTGAAAGATATTATTGCTGAGGGAATTGATGTTCATGGTTTAGCAAAAACAGATGAAGATCGAACGAATCGAGTTAATGATTTATTGAGAACGGTAGGACTTGATCCAAGTCACGGGACACGTTATCCTCATGAGTTTTCAGGTGGTCAACGTCAACGTATCGGTATTGCTCGTGCTTTAGCGGTAGAACCTAAGTTTATTATTTGTGACGAACCAATCTCAGCATTGGACGTTTCGATTCAAGCACAAGTAGTTAACTTATTACAAGAACTTCAAGAAAAAGAAAATTTAACTTATCTTTTTATCGCCCATGATTTATCTATGGTGAAATATATTAGTGATCGAATCGGTGTAATGTATTATGGTAAATTAGTTGAAGTAGGCTCTGCAGAAGAGATTTATAATCACGGACTGCATCCTTATACAGAAAGTTTATTATCAGCTATTCCATTACCAGATCCTGATTATGAACGGACACGTCAGCGTATTACGTATACACCAAAAGTTGATGATGGTAAAATTCGTTCGTTAAGAGAAGTAGCACCAGAACATTTTGTTTATTGTAGTGATGATGAAGTTGAAATGTATCGCAATAAACTCCAAGAAAAGAAAGATCAGTAGATATTTTCCCCCGCTACTGTTTCTTATAAATAATA
>CAUQFM010000058.1:0-14009 GCA_963517295.1 uncultured Vagococcus sp. | reverse complement strand
AATTGTGCTACATTTTTTAAATCTGTCATGCTATACAAAATACTGTTAATTGGAAACGTAGCAAGCCAAGCAATACCAACGCCTAACGCACCTGATGCGATGCCTAAAATACAGGTTTCAGCATCGAAAACGCGAGTAATATCTTTTTTTCTAGCTCCCAATGCTTTTAATACACCGATTTCTTTTGTTCTCTCAAGGACGGATGTATAAGTAATAATGCCAATCATAATCATACTTGTTACTAGAGAAATACCCGCAAAAGCAATTAAGACATAAGTGATCGCGTCCATTAAACCACCCGTTAAATCAGTCATGGTGCCGGCTAAATCTGAATAAAGAATGCGATCTTTTTTATCTTTTCCTTTATTGAAATCATCAAGATAGCTTAAAACAGCTTCTTTGTCTTGGTAGTTGTTTGGGTAAATCATAATGCTGTTTGGAATACTTGATCCACCTAAATAGGCTAATGTGCTCTCTTTGCCTATCTCATCTAAAGGCTCATTGCTCATGACATTATTCTGACTTTCTTTTTGTGCTTTAACAATGTCAGAGTCTTGATTTTTTTCTACGATTTTAGAGGTTAGTTCATTATTATAGGCAAAGCCAGGAGCTAGTAAGTTCATTGTGGAAGAAGATTTCACTCTTAAAATACCACTCACTTTTAATGTTTCATTCCCCTTAGTATCATACATGCCTTGATACTCTTGATTGGGTATAAAATTACCAGTTGGAAGTTTTGTGTAGTAATCATTATTTGAAACTAGTTTTAATTCTGTTCCAATAATAGTGTCAAAGCTTAACGTATCATTTTCTTTAGCATCGATACCAATATTTTTAAGCGCATTGATATTAGTACTATTATTTCTGTCCACGATTAAAACAATATCAGTTTCATCTTTAGGATAATTCCCTGCTAACACTGTATAATTTTCTTTTAGAAATTCATTAGAAGAGCCATCTGAACTTGCTGGAAATGAAGAAACGCCAACACCAGTCATACTAGCCATAGTACTTGCCATAGAACCACCTGTTTTACTGACATCATTAGAAAATGAGACAGGTTGCGCTTTTCCATCTACTTCTCGTAATAAGTTCATATTAACTAGTCTTGTATAGCCAATACTATTACTTAATTTAGGATCAATATTTTTAATGTAATCAACATATTTTTGATCCAGTTTATTCGTGTGTTGGGCTTTATCACTATCACTCGTTTTTAAGGTGATTTCTTTTTTAGTTGAAAAGCTACCTTTATCAGCTCCTAAGGCTTCTTTAGGATTTTTGGTTTGATCCGTTGTTATTTTAGAAATCGTAATTGGAAATTTCGATAAGGTTTCGGATTGTGTTTGATCAATTTGTTTTTGGAAGCCGCTGGATAAAGCTAAAACAATTCCAATACTGATGATACCAATACTTGAAGCGAAAGCAGTTAAAAAAGTTCTGCCTTTTTTAGTTCTTAGGTTGTTAAATGACAATTTTAAAGCAGTTATGAAACCCATTTTGGTTCTTTTTAATTCAAATTGATCTTTTTTATCTTTTTCAATATGAGGATGTGAGTCTGTTTTAATCCGACCATCAGAAAATTCGATGATCCGTCCAGCGTATTCATGAGCTAACTCTGGATTATGAGTTACCATAATGATTAATTTTTCTTTAGACAGCTCTTTAATTAAGTTCATAATCTGAACACTTGTTTCAGTGTCTAAAGCACCAGTTGGTTCATCACAGAGTAAAATATCCGGATCGTTGGCTAATGCTCTAGCGATAGCTACCCGTTGCATTTGACCACCTGATAGCTGATTCGGTTTTTTATTCATATGATCCGTTAAACCAACCCTATGTAAAGCATCTTCAGCATGTTTTCGTTTAACCTCTTTTGAAACACCACTAAGTGTCATACCTAATTCCACATTTTCAATGATTCCCAAATGACTAATTAAATTATAGCTTTGAAAAACAAAACCGATTGAATTATTCCGATAAGCATCCCAATCACCATCTTTAAAGGTTTTTGTTGATTTCCCATCAATCACCATATCGCCTGAATCATAGTTATCTAATCCACCAATAACGTTTAGCATCGTCGTCTTACCAGAACCACTAGCGCCTAAGATTGCGACAAATTCTTGTCGTCTAAATGCTACTGAAACACCGTCTAAAGCTTTCGTGACAGTATCTCCTACTTGATAATGTTTTTTAATCTCTTTTAATTCTAGCATTTGACCATCTCTTTCTTTAAGTAATAATTAAAAGATTAACACAGCTTTATTAACTCAAAATGAACAAAATTCATGTTGGATTCATCTCGTTCTGTTAAACTAATTAAAAACAACAAGGAGGAAATCTGTATGAACCATATTTTAATTGTTGAAGATGATGAGAACTTAGCTCTCCTTTATCAATCAACATTAAAAAAGCGCCAATTTAAGACAGTTATTGCTCAAAATGGAACGGAAGCTTTAGACCTTTTTGATAAGTATACGATTGATTTAGTTATTAGTGATATTATGATGCCAAATATGGATGGCTTTCAGCTAATTGAAGCCGTTCGCTCAGCGGGATATCAACTACCTTTTTTATTTATTACAGCCAAAGATTCATTTGAAGATAAAAAAAGAGGCTTTAAGCTTGGAGTAGACGACTATATGGTTAAACCAATCGATGTTAATGAAATGTTACTACGTGTGAAAGCACTCTTACGTCGAGCAAAAATTGTCTCGAGTCAAAAATTAATAGTAGGTGCTACGACATTGAATAAAGAAACCTTAGAAGTTAGTGATAGTGATAAGACAGAGATGTTACCTCAAAAGGAATTTTTAGTTTTATACAAACTATTATCATATCCTAATAAAATTTTTACTAGACAGCAATTAATGGATGAAATATGGGGCATGGCTTCAGATTCTGATGAAAGAACAATCGACGTTCATATTAAAAGACTACGAAATCGTTTAGAAAGTAATGCTGATTTTTCAATCGAAACAATTAGAGGTCTTGGCTATAAAGTGGTTATTCACTCATGAGAAAAAAACTACATTCACAATTATGGATTTATTTCACTTTTTTTATCTTTTTCACCATCCTTTTTGTTCTGATTCTCTTTTTATTTTTAATTTTTCTTTTAAAAAAATACAATCTCTTAATTAATGGTCATTCAGAACCAATTTTCCCTATTCTAATTGTAATGTTGATTAGCTTATTTATTGGTTTGGCACTTTCTGGTTTTATTGGAAGAAAGATATTAAAACCAATTGCCAAATTAAGAGAATCTATGGGATTAGTTGCTAAAGGAGATTTCTCTATTCAGCTGGAAGAAAATCAAAAATTAAACGATGTTAATCAGCTATATCATGATTTTAATGTGATGGTTACGGAGTTGCGAAGCATTGAAAGTATGCGTCATGATTTTGTTTCAAATGTCTCTCATGAATTTAAAACACCTATCGCAACCATTAGAGGCTACGTACAACTTTTACAAGATGACTCTCTTTCTTCTTTTGACCGGGAGACCTATCTTCATAGAATGTTAGATGGAACACAACAGCTTTCTTACTTAACAGATAATATTTTAAGATTAACAAAATTAGAAAATCAAAAAATGGGTTTGGAATATCACTCATTTCGTTTAGATGAACAGATTAGGGAAGTTATTCTCTTCTTACAACCTAAATGGGAGCCTTTAGAGATTGAATTTGAACTGGATTTACCGACGACCTATTACATGGGAAATGAAGAATTACTTTACCAGGTTTGGCTCAATGTAGTAGAAAATGGCATTAAGTATAATCAAAATAATGGTAATATTAAGGTAACGCTCTTCTCTACTAATGATGATCTTTATATATCCCTTTCCGATAATGGTATTGGTATGTCTGAAACAACTATTCGCCATGCCTTTGATAAATTCTATCAGAATGATGGTAGTCGGCAGTCAAAAGGAAATGGACTAGGCTTACCTTTAGTTAAGCAAATAATTGGTTTACATCAAGGAATGGTTGAAATTGAGAGTGAATTAGCTGTTGGTAGTGAGATTAAAATAGTATTACCTATAAAAAAAGTGAGATAAAAGCCTTAGGTATAGACTTTTATCTCACTTTATTATTTTATTTTAAAAAAGTTATCATATTCTCTCGATTAATTATGTAGCCTGATGCTTTCTTTGTGATCATATCATTCTCTTTTAAAAATCTAAGAGTGTGCATGTAGTGGCGATAGCTGACACCTAGATACTCCGCAATCTCAGTATGTTTTTCATGGTATTCATCGTCAATCGTAATATCAAGTAATAATTTAATTAGTCTAATTTTTAGTTCTTGCGTTTGTTGCTCTTTAAAGTGTTCTACTCTAAGAAGTAATTTTTTCCCAATGTAATTAGCCAGAAAATAAAGAAATTCAGCATTGGGAATAAGTTTTGATTCTACTAAATCGATAGGAATCCCCAGACAAACCGTACTTCCTAAAGAAATAACATCTTTTGGTTCTTCCTCTGCCTGAATAACGGTTAAATCCCCAATTAAATCTTGCTCATTTAAAAATTGTAAAATTAGTTGCTTACCATTAGTTTGAGAAGTCATAATCTTAGCTCGACCTGATATTATGATGTAAAGGTACGTTGGGATTTCATTTTGGTTAGTTATAAACTCTCCTTGTGTAAATTCAAAAACTGTTGATTGGGATAGAATCATAGTATCTATTCCTGCAATTTTTTGTTCAAAATTAATCGTTGCTAAAGGATAAAGTGTTTTTTTCATATTTCCACCTCGTAGTGTGCTATATCTCATACTAACATGTTTAAAAATGAGATACCATAGGCTTATCAAATGAAAAGGGTGAATTTATTTATGAAAAAATTATTGTCATCATTGCTATATTATTTTATTAGTGCAGTTGGTATTTCCTTAACAATTAAAGCTAATATTGGTGTGAGTAGTTTTAATTCGTTGAACGTTTCATTAAGTAATTTATGGAATATTCAAATTGGGACAGTCACAACTCTATTAAATCTTAGTTTTTTGATAGGCTGCCTTATTTTAGATAAAGAACGTCGCATCTCAAAATACATTTTTATGCTGGTGGCTGTTATGAGCTTTGGAGAAGTCATTAATTTTGTTTATTATTATTTATTGGGCGATATAACGTTATCAGCATATCCTTTACGCTTGGTTGTTTTTTTGATAGGTGTTTTGATTGCTGGAACTGGTACTGGACAAGTTCTACGGTTGAGCTTATTAAAATTTCCGATTGAATCTTTTTGTCAGTTACTTGCAGATAGAACTAGATTTAAATTTTCAACTTATCGTTATGGTGTAGATATAGTCTGTGTTGTGATGTCTGTACTCATCTCTTTAATTTTTTCATTGCCTATTGTTATTAGAGAAGGAACACTTATCAGTTTATTTTTACTATCAGGTGTTATCAATTGGTCGAAAAATAAAAGCATCTTAAACAGGTAAAACTTGAATCCTCCTATTCGATATGAGAATATAAGAATTGAAATATTTAATGAATAGGAGTTAATAAATGAAATTATCTGAATTTAAAGTGAAATTACCAGAAGAAATTGTCGAAGAACTAAAACTTTCAGAACAAAACACCATTTTTTTGAAAAAAGAAAATAATCGTATCATTATCGAACGAAAGAAGAAAACAGCTGAATTTCAAGATATCTCTTTAAGATGGTTTTTAATACCCGTTATTCTAAGCAGTTTAGCATTCTTTAGTTTCTTTTATTTTAAAAATAACACTCAAATCCCAATGACTGGTGATCAATCTATAGCAAGTGCTGTTGCTGCTTTAGGTTTACTTAGTGGTAGTATTTCTTTTATGTTCTTTTTTATTAAGGAAAAAAGGAATCATAACAATGATAATTTGAAGGATATTCTTTGGCGTAATGTACCAACTGTTATTTTTTCTTTTATTGTGATGTTATCTTTAGGGATTTTATGTTTTTTTTGGATGATTGGTATTATGTTTGATGGTGCGAGTTTTGATATCTATACAGCAACTATGATTTTCTTTCTATTTACCGCTATTATTAATTATTTAATGATTTATGCTGCACTTAGTTTTACATCGAACATGATTGTTAATCTGTTAATTTTTGTCATAATCGGTGGTGTCTTTTTCGCAATGTTAACCAATAGCGAGAGTAAATGGTGGCAACATAATTTTAGTTTTTTAGGAACAAATGAAGCGGTTAATAGTTGGCAATTTAATTTAACCCTGATGTTATCAGCTTTATTACTTGTTGCTTTAGTTGATTATCTCTTTGTTAATTTAAAGAAAAAGGATTACACGGGCTGGAAATTGCTTGTTTTAAGAGTTCTTTTAACTTTGATAGCTATCTCATTAGGTGCTGTTGGTTTTTTCCCTAACAACGGGACAGGCCAATTACATATTTTACACACAAAAGCAGCTAATTGGCTTGTTCTTTTAATCATTATTTTAATTATCGGAATTAAATGGTTATTACCAAAAGTGACAAAAGAATTTTTAATCATCTCTTATGGTATTGCGATATCTTTAGTTGTAGCTAATTTTCTATTTCAAAATATAGGGTACCTTTCCTTAACTGTTTTTGAATTAATTGCTTTTGGTTTAGCCTTTAGTTGGATATTACTGATGCTACAACATATTCAGAAGTTAACACATTTTTCTAATACAGTTTATGAAATTGAACTGGAAGAAATATAAAAAAACATCAAACACAAAATACAAATTGTGTTTGATGTTTTTTTATATATTATTTTAACGAGTGAATAAATTCTTTATTTTTTGAGACTGCAGAAGTATCTTTAGCATTTTCAATCATACTCACGACAAGATATTTACTTTCTTTAGCATCATAAGCTAATACAAAGCTATTTTCCTGACCTTTAGTATCTTGTTTTTCTTTGATTTCAGCTGTTCCGGTTTTAGCAGCAATGCTATTATCACCTGTAGCTAAAGGATGAGCGGTTCCATTTTCATCTTCAACCGTTTTAACGAGTGAGTTTGTTACTAACTCAGTGGCTGATTTTGAAACAACGCCTTCTTTTTGTTTAACTTCTTCTCCAACGATTATTTGTGGGTAGACAACATTACCTTGATTAGCAAACGCTGAATACATAACAGCTTGTTGGATTGGGTTAATCAGTAGTTGTCCTTGGCCATATGAAGTATCGGCTAATAATATCTCGGATTTAATTTCATCATTACTAATTTGAGCTGGTGTCATTGGAATATGGACATTCATTTTTTCTCCAAAAGGAAACTTTTTAAGCCCTGCTAAATACTTATCTTTTCCAATTTCTAATGCTTCTTGAGCAAAATAAATATTATCAGAATGAATCAAGGCTGAGTCCATGTTAACTACTGTTGCAGCATCTGTTATTCGGGTGACAAAATAATCACCCCATGACCCATCTTTTTGCCACTTAAGCCCGTTAATTTCATGTGTTTTTTCAGGTGTTGTCACCTTTTCATCAATACCAATAGCTGCTGTGATGGCTTTAAACGTTGAACCAGGAGCATAACCAGTTCCGAAACGTGCTAAAAATGGATTAAGTGGATCTTTTGCTATTGTATCGTATTCTTTTTGTGACATACCTAAGACAAATTTATTCGGATCGTAAGAGGGTGAGCTGACAACTGCTTTTAATTGTCCGTTAGTAGGTGTTGTTACGACGGTTGATCCTGGTAAATTATCTAACGCTTCAAATGCATTTTTTTGAATTTGACGATCAATTGTTAGCTGAATATCTTTACCGTCTTGTTTTTTCTGTTCGATAAGCGTTTCTAAAAATTCGCCATTCTCATCAACAATATCAATTTTCCCACCTGTTTTACCTCTTAGTTCTTTATCAAACTGAGCTTCCAAACCAGTCTTACCAATTTCATCAAAACCTGTTAATGATTGATCTTTTTCGATTTCTTCTGCAGTAGTTTTACCAGTATAACCAATTAACTGAGCGCCTGCTTGTGCTAATGGATAATATCGTTTATTTACTGTTTGATTGCTAATACCTGTCGTTTCATATTTTTCTAAGTCTTCATTGAAATCTACTGTTTTTATTGGAACAAAAGAATCTTCATTGACCCATTCTTGAGATAAAAGACCGTTTAATTGCTCTTCGGTCATATCAAATTTTTTACTAATCTCAGCTAGAGCTTGTTTTTTTGCTTCTCCTTCACCTAATTTGTTAGGTATAATTCCAAACTGAGGATAAGCATGTTCTGTAGCTAAGGGTTGTTTGTTAACATCTTGAATTTCTCCTCGTCTAGGAGGTTCGCTGTTGATAAAGACTTTATTACCCTTCTTCATCTTAGAAAAAATTAAAGAATAATCCCAGTCAATAAGATACTTCCCATCTTCTTTGATTAATTTACCTGTCATTTTTTCCTTTTCTAATTTTCCAAAAGGTGTCGTCATATTAAAGGATAAATTAAATTCTTTTTTTGAGAGGTTATCAACGTTTCCTTTAATCCCAGCTATTCCTAAACCATTAAAAATCGAATCGTATTTCTCAATCACTTTTTTTTGGTCTAAGCCTTGATCTTTTACAGATTTTGCAGACAAGGTTGTTGCTAGTTTATCAAAGTCTTTCTTTTCAAATGAAGCCACAAAATTATCCACGGCTTTTTTTTGTAATGATTTATCATGCTGCTGATAGGCAAAGTAACCTCCACTTGCTGCTAATAAAATAGCTGCAGTACTTGCACTAATAATTATTGTTTTTTTATTCATAGTACCCTCACTCTCACATTTCTTTTTTACTATAACATAGATTATTTAGTCAGGAAATGCGCTTATGTTTTTATTAATAGTTTCTCTATCGTAATCTAGTATCCATGAATTATATTTATGATAAAATTCTTTTTGTATTGTTGGGTTATCAGACCAGATATCGCAACCACGATCATCGTAAATAGTTAGAATGATGCTTTTTGGTTCATTTAAAAAAACAAAATCGCTTTTTATCAATATTATCTGGAATGGAAAATCATATATGTTAATTCAAAAAGTAAATTTTATTAAAAAAAACCATATAATCACATGAATGATATGGTTTTTTCTATCGTCTATTTCAATGTTTCGATATAAGTTTCAGCCGCTGAATAGTCGCCTACATATGGTGTATCTACACCTTTTATTTTTTGATATTTATCTTGCCCTTTACCAGCGATAATAACTGAGTCGTTTTTTCCAGCAAGTGAAAGCGCAGTGTGGATTGCTTCTACTCTATCTACAATAATATTTTGATCAACTTCCGAGTTATTGATAGCTGCACTAATTTCCATCGCAATATCTTTCGGGTTTTCTGAACCAGGATCATCAGCTGTTAAAATAGCAACATCTGTTAATTCAGATAAAACTTGTCCAAAGTCAGCACGTCTAGAAATACCTTTATCTCCTGTACTTCCGATAACTGTGATAATTTTTCCCATAGGATGAGCTTTTTTAGCAAAAGTTAAGAGATTTTTCAGACTAGAATAATTATGTGCGTAATCGACAAAAATATTAGCGCCATTAGGATGTGTTAAATGCTCCATGCGCCCTGGAACAAGTGTATTAGCCAATCCTTTTTTAGCTGCTTCTTTATTAGCACCAGCTATTTTAGTTGTAATTAAACTTGCTAAGGCATTGTCTTTATTGAAGTCACCCATTAGCTTGATTTTGTAGGTATCATTAATATCTAAAGAGTCTTCATGAGTAGAGTGGACAGTAAAGTCTAATAAGCTATTATCGACAGCTTCCCATGTATAATCAGCTTCTTTATCTGTACTACTGTAAGAATAGTAAGGAACATTTTTACTTTCAGTTAATTCTTTTAATAAAGTATAGTCTTTTGTATCCGTATTTAAGACCATTCGTTTTGAATTTTCAATCAGTCTTCTCTTACAATAATAATAATCATCAAATGTTGGGTGCTCGATTGGTCCAATATGATCCGGTGAAATATTTAAAAAGATACCCACATCAAAAGTTAAACCATAAACACGATTTAATTTATAAGCTTGAGATGAGACCTCCATGATTAAATGGGTCATTTTATTGGAAACTGCTTCTGCCATCATTTTGTAAAGATCCAGTGATTCTGGTGTTGTCAAAGCTGATTTGAAATAGTTCACACCATCTAAGGTTGTATTCATCGTTGATAACATAGCTGTTTTATTGTCTGTTGCTTCATCTAAAATAAATTTTGTGAAGTATGCAGCTGTTGTTTTACCTTTTGTTCCTGTAAAACCAATAAGTGTCAGCTTTTCTTGTGGTAAATCATAAAAATTCATACTAATCAAAGCCATCGCTTTTCTAATGTCAGTGACAATAATTCCTAATTCACTATTAACTTCATAAGGTGTTTCTGAAATATAATATTCTAAACCAGCTTCGATGGCTTTTTCTAGATACTCTTCTTTAAAGTTTAAACCTTTACAAAAGAATAAGGTATCAGGGGTTACTTGTCTTGAATCATAAGAAAGTTCTTTTATTTCCAGTTCTGCTGATAGAGGTAAGTTATAATACCAATTATTTTTATAAACATATTCTTTTAATAAGCCTGCTTTTTTTAATAAGTTGTTAATTTTAGTTAGTGTTAGTGTCATTTTCAACATCCTAGTATTTTTGTAATTAATTTATTTTAAAGATAAATAAATTAATCCGTTTTTTAATTCTATTCTATAATATTGGGTCATTTTTTGTATAATTTGTTGTTTTTTGATTCTTTGATTGGTTGAAGTGACAATTGATAAAATAATTGATCAAGTAACCAAAGGACAGTTTCATTGAATCCGTGATTATGATTGTCAGTTGTTACAGGTATTTTAATAGTACTTTGTTGTGAATTTTTTAAAGTAATATCTTGTAAAGTGACATCAATCCAGATAATTTCATCTCGTTTATTGATTGCCTTTTCTAATTCTTCTAGTGTATTCACATAAAGTGATGTCATCAAAAAAGATCATCTCCTTCACGTCTAGAAACATCATATCATTTTTTTGCTAATTTTCGTACCAATAAAAACATTAAATCTTCATTTTTTTTAAGTAAAATGAACTTAAATTAAGGAAGGGACTGTTTAAATGAAACGATTTATATCATTACTATTTAAACTAGGGCTAGTTTTTCTGTTGTGTTACTTATTTTTAACACCAGAAGGTTCTGTCCGTTTGGGTGTTCTAAGGTCTGGTGATATCAGAGGATCATTAAATGCTGATATAACAAAGGTATCAGAAAATAAGGATTATTCGGTATATCAAATAAATAAAACCATTGAAGACAAAGAAGGAACATTAGGTCATTGGAAAACGAAAAATAAATCAGTTATTTACTGGAGTCAGTCTCTTGATAGTATTTAATCTTTTGTTCGCTTTACAAAGAGAACGTATATTCGTATAATCTTTTTAAGGAGCGAAGCATAAATGATTAAGTTAGATAAGATTAAAGCAAGTAAAGAAGTAACGCTCATAAAAGAAAGCCATCATTATTTATCTTTTTATTGGGTAGATTCAAGAGAAACATTTATTGTTAGAGTTATCTATGAGAAAGAAGTCCATCTCTCAATCTGTCATAAAGATAAAAAAAGCCATCTAGAAAAATTAGATGAAGCTATTGTAAATAGACTTAAATTATTATGTTTCGGTTACACACTTAAAACAAAAATAGTTCATGGAAAAGGTTGTACTCACCTACAAACCATTCCAATCAATGATAAAAAGAGCAATATCTTATTTTTTAAATAAGGCATCGCTCTTTTTATTGTGTGTTTAATTATGTTTAATAAAGTCTATCATAATTTTTTTAAGAGATTCAATATTAGTACTATCAAATTTAGTATCTAGTCCAGTATGGATCTGTCAACCGCTCATATGTTTAAGTTTCACGAAATGCCTTTTTTAAAATAAAACAAAAAGTATCTCCATTAGCGACACAATCAAAATTAATTAAAGGAATCAATTCTATTTCTTTTCCACTTATTATAAACTATGTTATCTTTTCGTGTTCCCCTTTACAACAAGAACAAATGTTCGTATAATTTATTTATCAAATGAATGGAGTGATGATAAATGGTTCGAAATAATTTAATTGGTGTAGTTGATAAAATCAAATGTTTATCGATGTATCCTAATGTCTTACTTCGTTTTACGCTCATTATCGGAAATGATACAGTCAATTGTTTAACTGCTAATAAAATGATTTTTCACCAACTATTATTTTTTCAAAATGGTGAAAAAGAAGTAGCCGTTTATGGTCACTATAATGTTAGAAAACAGTTAATTGTAGAAAAATTAGCAGTGAGGCATTCAGAAATAGCCTCTTCTCCCCTTTTTAAGGAGTGTGGTGCTTAATGAAATTAAATAGTTACTATCATGATCGTGGTATTCAAAAATATATGGGGTTTTATTTATCGGAACATACACGAGAAGTAGAAAAAGAGCGAAAAGAAAATCATCGTTTTAATTTTGGATTGGAAGAAATGTCTTCTGAGAAAATATCTGAGATGATTGAGATAGCTTTATTAAAAGACTTACCTGTCGTTATCCAGCCAAATATTAAATCGATGGATAATCGTGGTTTTAGAGATAATATCATGGGAAAAGTCCTAGGATTTGATGGAGATGTTCTTTATCTTAATAACGGTAGCATCAGTATGGATTTCATTAGACATATTGTGATTTCACCAAGTGTTAAGTGGTATTTAAAAGAAGGAACATCCTAACATGGAAAAAGAAGGAGAACAATATTTTGATTACAATGAAGAAAAGGTTGAACCTATTTTATGTGTTGATATGAAATCATTTTACGCATCAGTCGAATGTGTAGCTCGTGGTGTAGATCCTTTAGAAACGTTGCTTGTTGTAATGAGCGGTGGGGATAATCCTGGTGGTCTCGCTTTGTCAGCTTCTCCTAAAGCGAAAGAAGTGTTAGGAATTAGTAATGTTACACGAAAATATGAAATCCCTTATCATAAAGACCTAATTTTTGCTCCACCGCGTATGAATTTGTACATTGAAAAAAATCTTCAACTTAATAATATTTTTAAGCGATATGTTGCTGATGAAGATGTTTTAATTTATTCTATTGATGAAACTTTTGTTAGAGTTAAAGCGTCTCAAAATTTATTTGGATTAACGCCCTATCAATTTGCTGAAAAATTTCGTGATGAAATCAAGCAAGAATTAGGCTTACCATGTACTGTAGGAATTGGAGACAATATGCTTTTAAGTAAACTAGCTTTAGACAATGGAGCAAAGCATGAAAAAAATATGATTGCCATGTGGCACTATGAAGATGTTCCTAATACAATTTGGAAAATAAAGAAGATGACCGATTTTTGGGGAATTAATAAAAAAACAGAACAACGTTTAAACAATAAAGGCATTTACTCTATCTATGACCTAGCGCATTATGATTTTTTTAAAATGAAGGAATCCATGGGCGTTATTGGTCAACAATTAATTGCTCACGCATGGGGAATTGATCGGACAGATATCTCCGAAATTTATACACCAAAATCAAAAAGCATTGGAAATAGTCAAGTGTTGTTAAAAGATTATACTGATCAGAGTGAAACCAAATTAGTATTACGTGAAATAACTGAACAAGTTGCGACACGTTTAAGAACTAGAAACTTACAAACAAGTTGTATCCACCTATCTGTTACTTATGCCAAGCAAGAACTATCTTCAGGATTTAGTAGGCAGATGAGTATTCCTAAAACAAATATTTCAAAAGAACTGGTTTCCTACTGCTTACAGATATTTGATAAATTTTATGATGGTAGTGCTGTTCGTAATCTTTCTGTTAATTACTCCAAACTATCAACAGAGACTTCCCTTCAGTTAAATTTATTTGAAGAACCTGAATTAAGTTTAAGTAATCATCGTTTAGATCATACGATTGATAGAATAAGGCAAGAATTTGGCTTTGATGCTATTTATCACGCGAGTAGCCTTTTAGAAGGTGCTACCGCAATTTCTCGCAGTCATTTAGTTGGTGGGCATGCTGGTGGGATGGATGGGTTGTAACA